>NZ_JACAOM010000060.1:0-90526 GCF_013386245.1 Pseudomonas sp. 21615526
TGCAGTCAGGGGTTTTGTTTATGTAGAAGTCCATGATTTTCACCGGCACGTTGCGAACGCAACGGTCTGGTACACAGAATTTCTTGACGACCATAGAGCATTGGAACCACCTGATCCCATCCCGAACTCAGCAGTGAAACGATGCATCGCCGATGGTAGTGTGGGGTTTCCCCATGTGAGAGTAGGTCATCGTCAAGATTGAATTCCGAAACCCCTGTCTGCTAGCGCAGACAGGGGTTTTGTCGTTTAAGGGCTGGGCAAACAACTAGAACCGGCTCACCCTTTGCGTGCCTTACTGCTTCGCCTGGCCATTAACTTGCGCCACCATATATAGATCCCGGTAGCAGACAACATCGCGATCACAGCTCCCAGCAGCGCAATCAGCACCTGACCCGTCACCCCGATGATCCTGCCCCCATGGATCGGCAGTTGCAGCCGATAAAAGCGCTCTCCCAACGTACCTTGCCCTGCTATTTCCTGCCCCAGTAAACGCCCATCCTTCCCGTGGAAAAACAACCAGGATTTCCCATGGGCCTCGGTATCATGTTGTCCAAAACCCGCCCCATAAAAGTTGTACTCAAAGCTGTAGTAAAGCTCTCCAATCGCCGCCGTCAGTCCCAGCCGCTTGCCTTCCTCCAGCGCCCGCTCATAGGCCTGTTGATAACTCAGTTGTGTCACGCCCAATTGCTCGGCGGGTAACCCGCCACGGGCCTCATAGACGCTAGGCTCAACCGGTGAGAACAGCGAGACAGCAGGCTTGAACACCTGGCTCGGCAAATTCATCGCGACGCTGCTGACTGCAATCGGCAGCAACAACAGCCAAAGCCATAACCCGCCTGCACGATGCAGGTCGAAGTTCAGCCGGTAAGCGTGGCCGCCCTTGATCTTCCACGCCTTGGACCACTTCTTCCAGAACGGTTTACCTCTCGGCAGGGTCAGCCACAGCGCGATAAAACAATCGAACACCCATGCGATCGCCACCAGTCCCATCAGCCACAAACCCCAATTACCCGGCAGTGTCAGGTTGTAGTGAAATTCCAGAATGAACGGAATGAAGTTCTCGCGCTGAAAGCAGCAAGCCCCCCAAACACGCCGGCCCATTTCTTCGCCGCTGACCGGATCCAGGTAAAAGACCTGGTTGGGCTCCTCAAAGGGTTTGCCCGTCGCCGGATCGTTTCTCGCAACTGCCGCCAGCATCGCGGTATGACCGGCCTCTTGTGGATACTCCATGTACCAGACTTGCAGTTTGGGATGCTGCCCCTGCAACGTGTCCACCAGTTCACCTGGCGGCAATGCCGAACCTTTGGCCGTTGCTCCATAAAAGCCGGGATTGAGCCATTCATCCAACTCATGATTAAACGCCAGAAGGCTGCCCGTGAGTCCCGCCATCATCAGAAACAACGCCGTTGCCAACCCGATGTAGCGATGAAGTAAAACCAGCAATGCGCGCATAAAAATTTCCTGCAAAGACGACAAAGCCAGCGCCTGGAATCAGGAACTGGCTTTGTATGAATCGAGAGGGATTAGAACTGGTAGCTCACCGTCGCACTGACGTTGCGCTCTTCACCCAGGTAGCAGAAGTTCAAACTGGCACACGACGCCACGTAAGACTCGTTCGTCAGGTTGTTGGCATTCAGGCGTACATCCACACCCTTCAGTCCCACCTTGCCAAGGTCATAACCCATCGAGGCGTCAAACAGCGTGTAGGCGGGCACCTTCATGGTGTTCTCCGCATCTGCCCAGCTGTAGCCGACATAACGAACACCACCACCGAGTCGCAGGCCATCCAGTGCGCCGCTATCGAACTTGTAGTCTGCCCATACCGACGCCATATGACGCGGCGCCTGCGTCGGCGAGTTCCCCTTGTTCTCGATCACGTTGTCTGCGGTACTCAGCGTGCTGACCATCGACTTCGAATACTCGATATCGGTGAAGGTATAGCTGCCCAACAATTTGAGATGGTCGGTCAACTGCATATGCGCCTCCAGCTCCAGGCCCTGGGAGCGCACAGCGCCGACCGCGCGATAGAAGTTTTCCTGCGGCAGTTTGGTCGCCAGGTTTTCCTGGTCGATGCGGAACAGCGAGGCCGTGAACAAATTGTCGGTACCCGGCGGCTGATACTTCAAGCCGACTTCCCACTGGGTGCCGTCGGTAGGTGCAAGGGGATTGCCGGCACTGTCCGAATAGGAGTTCGGGTTGAAGGATTCGGAATAGCTGACGTAGGGCGCGAGACCATTATCAAACAGGTAGAGCGCTCCCGCCCGGCCGGTCAGTTTGGTACGTTTATCACTGATCTCTGTGCCCAGCGGCCGTCCCGCTTCGGCAATGCGATTTTCATCGGAGGTCTCAACCCAGTCCTGACGCAACCCGAGGGAGAACCGCCACTTGTCCATCTCAATCAGGTCTTGCAGGTAAACGCCGGTCTGCTCGAGCCGGCGCAGATAACTGGTTGGGCTGTAATAGCTGATCTCGGAATTGCCATACACCGGGTTGAACGCATTGATTGGCGCAAGAGAGCCGCTGCTCCAGTCCACGACGGTTTTGCGCCGCTGATAGTCCGCCCCCATCAACACCGTATGCTTGGTCGCGCCGGTAAAAAATTCAGCCTGCAGCATGTTGTCGATGATGAACGCATGCAGCTTTTCGTCACCGCCTGAGTAGTAGCGATTCAGCTCATTACTGGTGGGCGTGGTCCAGCCATAGGCATACACCTGGTCCAGCTGGACCTTGGAGTCCAGATACCGAAAGTTCTGCCGCGCCGTGAAAACATCATTGAAGCGATGCTCGAACTGATAGCCGAACGACTGTTGATCACGCTTGTACCCATCAATGCCCGGCTCGCCTTCGAAGAAGTGATTGGAGATCCGCTGGCCGTTGCGCTGATGCAGCGCGCCATCTGCCGGCATGCCTCCGTGGTAGCCACCGTCGGGGTCATGCTGCAGGTAAGCCTGGAGTGTGAGGGATGTGTCATCGGTAAAGTCGATGCTCAAGGTGGGTGCCAGCGCGTAGCGTTTTTCCTTGGCATGGTCGAATTGCGTGTCGGACTTGTCTGCAAGCCCGGTCAGTCGGTAAGCAATGCGCTTGTCGTCATCCACCGAGCCGCTGAAGTCGAAACCCATGCCTCGCTGCCCTTGGGAACCTATCGTGGCCTGGACCTGATGGTATGGCTCAAACAATGGCTTCTTGCTAGTCAACGCCACCAGCCCACCCGGCGAGCTGCGCCCGTAGAGCACCGATGACGGTCCTTTGAGGATATCTACGCGCTCGAGGAAATACGGGTCCACCTGCATGGTGCTGTAGGTTCCGCTGTCACCCATGGATTTCAAACCGTCCAGGTAGATGTTATCCACCGAACCGTCGTTGAAACCACGCATCGCCACATAGTCATAGCGGTGAGTGGCGCCATAAGGGTTGGTCAGCACGCCAGGGGTGTAACGCATGGCCTGGGCAACGGTTTGCGAGCCTTGGTCGTCCATCTGCTCGCGGGTCACCACTGAAACCGTCTGAGACGTTTCCAGCAGCGCGGTACTGGTCTTGGTGGCGATCTGGCTGTGGGTCGCGTTGTAGCCTTCCATGCTGCCCAGGGCATTACCCAGGGCGAAGCCTTTGATGTCGGTGGTCGGCAAGGTCAGCGCCTCGCTCTCGGGCTGGACCTGCAACACGAAACTCACGTCGTCCTGGGCCTGCGCCTGCAAGCCTGAGCCGTTGAGCAATTGGCTCAGGCCCTGTTCGGCCGAGTACTCCCCGTGCAGCCCGGGAGACTGTCGGCCCTGAGTCTGCGCAGGCGTGCTGGAAAGGGTGATGCCTGCCTGACGGGCAAACTGATTGAGCACATCGCTCAGCGCGCCTGCCGGGATGTCATAGCGCTGGCTGATACGTTCGACCCCGCTATCAGCCGCGACACCGGCCACTGGCAGCAAGCCGATGCCCATCGTGGTCGACAGCAATGCTGCGCGTACGGCTTTGCCGAGCAAAGGGTAGGAAGAGGGAGAGTTGCTGAAAAAACGCACAGTCATTATCGAGATCCGTAGAGGTCGCTGAAGGCAGATTGAATTGCTTACTGTCTAAGCCGGACTCACGGAAAAAAGCCGCCAAAAATAAATCAGGCACGCCAAAAATAATCAGGCCTGACGCTCCAGGCTCACCCACCAGCGGGTGCGATAGCGCAGGCGCACAGGCAGCGTCTGCGGAAGGATCGCCAATAGTTTCTCGGTGTCCTCCAGGCGAAAAACACCAGACAAGCGCAAATCTGCGATATCGCTCGAGCAGCCCAGATAACCATGGCGATAGCGCCCCACCTCCGCCAGGAAGTCGGCAAGACGCATGTTGCGGGTGACGATCAATCCGTCGGCCCAGGCCCCTGTATCCATATCCGAAGGCGGCGCCAGAGCGGCCGCATTCTGACGCACCAGATAGCTTTCTCCTGCATGCACTTGAGTGAAAAGCCCGTCGGCGGTATGCGGTGAATGAATCGCCACGTTGCCTGACGCGACGCTCAGACGTGTGCAATCGCTGTCCTGGCGCACCACAAATCGCCCGTCTATTCCTTCGAACAAACCATGGCGGGTGCGAACCAGTAGGGGGGCGGTCGCCGCGGCGCCGCAGGTCACCAGGATTTCCCCACGCACCAATGTGATCAAGCGTTGTTGCGGGTTGAAGTCGAGGTCCACTGCGCTATCGGTATTGAGCTGCAGGCGCGTGCCATCCGGTAGTTGCACGCTACGGCGTTCGCCAGTGGTGGTAGCCAGGTCAGAGGTCCAACGCTGCCAGCCGGTGAGGTCTCGGCTGACCCAGGCCGCCGAACCCATCAACAGCACGCCGGACAATACCTTCAATGCCTGCCGGCGCCCAAGGCGCTGGGCACTGTTCTCCAGCGCCACATGGGCCCCGGGAATCGCCGCCAACTGGCTGCTTAATTCATGCTGCAGTGCCTGCACGCGTTGCCAGGCCAACTCGTGTTCATGATGAGCCTCGCGCCAGTGCTCGCACTGCGCCTTCAGGCGGACATTGGCGCGATTGTTACGCAGGCGCAGCATCCAGCTGATGGCCTGCTTGACCACCTGCGGGTCGATTCCTGCGCGCGCGGTGTTATCCATCGAGGTCATGCCTCATACCGCAGCACATAACAGTGATAAAGCGCCTCGGCGACATAGCGTTCCACCGAACGCAGTGATACACCCATCTGCTGCGCAATCTGCTTGTAAGTCAGGCCGTCGCATTGAGCCAGTAGAAACGCCTTGCGTACCTTGGGCTTGAGTCCGTCCAGAAGCCGGGCGATGGACTCCAGCAATTCCAGAATCAACGCACGTTCTTCAGCACTCGGCCCCAAGGCTTCGGGCAAATGCGCGATGGACTCCAGGTAGGCGCGCTCGATTTCTTCGCGACGCCAATGATCGATCACCAGGCCCCGCGCGATAGTGCGCAGGAAAGCGCGAGGGGCCTTGAGTTCGAAACGTTCGGTTTTTTGCAGCAGCCGCACGAACGTGTCCTGGGCCAGGTCCGCCGCATCCGCTGCGTTACCCAGACGGCTGCGCAGCCAAGTGTTCAGCCAGCCATGATGGTTGCTGTAAAGCGTCTGTACTGCGTACTCGGATGAGGGCATTCACACGGCCTGGCAAAGCGTCACAAATGATAATTAGTCGCATTGTCGACAAGCCTGAAAAATTTTGCAACTCCTGACGTTAGAGCGCTACCACTGGTCGGTTTCTGACATTAAAAGCAGATGCTTCTCACAAATTCCTAAGATTTATCCTGCCTTGGCCGAAAGCCTGACGAGCCATGCGTGCACCGAAATAGAGCAGTCGCAGAGTCTGCCTATACCGTTACATGGAATGTTGCATCCGGCACGCTCACCCCCTTTTGGCAAAAAGAAGTCAATGAAATGAATCTCAAGTTCAGTCATAAAATTCTGTTGGCCGCGTCAGGCGTAGTGGTTCTGGCCTTCGCGTTATTCACGTTCTACAACGACTACTTGCAGCGCAATACCATCCGGCAAAACCTGGAGTCGTCCATTCAGCAATCCGGTGAACTCACCGCCAGCAGCGTGCAGAATTGGCTCAGCGGGCGGGTGCTGGTACTGGAAAGCCTCGCGCAAAACGTGGCCCATCAAGGCAGCTCTGCCGATCTTCCGGGGTTGGTCGACCAGTCGGCATTTACCTCCAACTTCCAGTTCACCTACGTCGGTTCCACCAACGGCGTGTTCACCCAGCGTCCCGACGCCAAAATGCCCGATGGCTACGATCCGCGTCAGCGTCCCTGGTACAAGCAAGCTGTCGCAGCCGACAAGACCATGCTCACACCGCCCTACATGGCTGCGGTAGGCGGGCTGATCGTGACCATCGCGATGCCGGTGAAAAAGAATGGCGAACTGCTTGGCGTGGTCGGCGGTGACCTGAGCCTGCAAACCCTGGTGAAGATCATCAACTCGGTGGATTTCGGCGGCATCGGCCATGCATTCCTGGTCAGCGGTGATGGCCAGGTGATCGTCAGCCCGGACCAGGACCAGGTGATGAAGAACCTCAAGGACATCTACCCGGGCACCAACGTGCGCATCGAGAAGCTCAGCCAGGAAGTGGTCTTGAATGGCCAGGAACGGATTTTGTCCTTCACCCCGATCAGCGGGTTGCCGAATGCCGACTGGTACATCGGCCTGTCGATCGACAAAGACAAAGCCTACGCACCGCTGGGTAAGTTCCGTACCTCGGCATTGATCGCCATGTTCATTGCGGTTGCCGCCATTGCCGTGTTCCTGAGCGTCCTGATCCAGGTCTTGATGCGCCCGTTGACCACCATGGGCCGCGCCATGCAGGACATCGCCCAGGGCGAGGGTGACCTGACCCGCCGCCTGACAGTGGAAAGCAAGGACGAGTTCGGTGACTTGGGCAGTGCCTTCAACCAATTCGTCGAGCGTATTCACGCGTCGATTTCCGAAGTTTCCTCGGCGACGCGCCAGGTGCACGACCTGTCCCAGCGAGTAATGGCCTCGTCCAACGCGTCGATCATCGGTTCTGACGAACAAAGCGCGCGCACCAACAGCGTGGCCGCAGCGATCAACGAACTGGGGGCCGCCACGCAGGAAATCGCGCGCAACGCCGCTGATGCTTCGCAACACGCCAGTGGTGCCAGTGAGCAGGCCGATGATGGGCGCAAGGTGGTTGAGAAAACCATCCTGGCGATGTCGGAGCTTTCGCAAAAAATCAGCCTGTCCTGCACGCAGATTGAAACCCTGAACGCCAGCACCGACAACATCGGCCACATCCTGGACGTGATCAAAGGCATCTCCCAGCAAACCAACCTGTTGGCCCTCAACGCCGCGATTGAAGCGGCACGTGCCGGTGAGGCCGGGCGTGGGTTTGCCGTGGTGGCGGATGAAGTACGCAACCTGGCGCACCGCACCCAGGAGTCGGCAGAAGAGATCCACAAAATGATCACCTCGCTGCAGATTGGCTCGCGTGAGGCCGTGACCACGATGAACGCCAGCCAGACCTCCAGCGAAGAAAGCGTCGAGGTCGCCAACCAGGCCGGTGAGCGCCTGGTCAGCGTGACGCAGCGGATCGTCGAGATCGACGGGATGAACCAGTCGGTAGCGGCCGCCACCGAGGAACAGACCGCCGTGGTGGAAACTCTCAACGTCGACATCAACCAGATCAACCTGCTGAACCAGCAGGGCGTGGCCAACCTCAACGAAACCTTGAAGGATTGCGACGCCTTGTCTCAACAGGCCAACCGGCTGAAGCAGTTGGTCGACAGTTTCAAAATCTGATCGATGAACACACAGGAGCGAGCCTGCTCGCTCCTGTCTCCTTTAGCCAAACATCGCTCGCACATTCGCCAGCGCACCGTCGGCGAATGCCTGCACAAACGGCTCAAACCCCTCCGCGCCAGGTTCAACCGGCTCGGCGATGATCGTCCAGGTCACCCGTGAGGATCCTGCTCCCAACGGTTCGACATCCATGGCGGCCCACAACCGTGCTACGCCCAAGGTGTTGTAGATCGTGGTCCAGGTCATGCGCATGGCCTGCTCGTCGCGGCTGTTGAGTTGCTCCACCACCAGGTGTCCATCGTGGAAGAACTTCTTGCGCAGCGATCCCGCGCCCGCACCAGTGATTTCGATGTGGGACAAGGCGGGGATGAATCGATCAAATCCGCCAAAGTCACCGACCACCGCCCACGCACTGGCGGCATCACAGGCAACCACAACTGAGGACACCACAGGTTTGGCGCAAGGGTTGCGAATCAACGTATCGGGTTTCATAAGGTCTTCCTTCAATTGAGAGCCTGGTCACAGGAAACCGGTGCTGCGCAGGTACTCGCAGCCCTTGCGTAACAGCGCCGGATTTTTTTCGGGGTAGCGCCCGCCCATCTGCTCGACGCCGCGTCGTGCGTTGTCATGGCGGATCATCGAGGTATCGCCGATGTCCTCGCCCACCCCGTTGAGGTAGAAGCCCAGTACGCCGAACAGCGCATTGCGGCTGTCCACTGTGTGCAGGTGACGTTGCCAGTGAGCCACGCTCACCAGCTCGAATGCGTGGCCTGCCTGGCGAAAGGCGTCGACGTAGGTTTCCCAGCTCAGGGGCTGCGGGTTATGCAGGTTGAACACCGTCCCTCCAGCACGGCAGCGGCTGCTGTGGAACGCAATAAACCGGGCGAGAAAGTCCACCGGCATCAGGTCGAAATTCAACTCAAGGTGCGGCACCAGGCCCAGTTGGAGTGAACCTTTGAGCATCAACATCAGGCGATTCTTCTGTGGCTCGCAGACTCCGCTGCGGCTGTTGAAGCTGATGTTCCCCGGGCGATGGATATTGACCCAGGCACCTTGCGCTGCGGCGCGTCCCAGCAAGCGTTCGGCAACCCATTTGGACAGGTTGTAGCCATTCTGGATGTAGAGCGGCGGGGTGGCCGCGGCGGGGTTTTCGAGTACCTGGCCATGTGCGTCGATAGTGCTGGCGGCCGACAGCGTCGAGATAAAATTGAAGACCTTCTTGCACCGGGTTTCACACAGGCGCAGGCATTCCAGCACCGGTTCGACGTTGTCCTTGGCCAGGGTGGCGTAATCCATCACATGATTGACGTGGGCGGCGTTGTGCACCAACACGCCGAACTCCCCGGCGAGGTAGTCATACACCTCACTCGACAGGCCAAGACGCGGCTGGCTGATGTCGGCGGCATACACCTGCACCCGGCTCAGGTCCAGGTGTTCCAGACGGTACTCTCGCAGGGCCTCGGCAAACCTCGCGGTTGCCGAATGTCCGGGCCGTTCGCGCACCAGGCACGCCACTTCAAGTGCACCCTCGGCCAGCAGTGCCTCGACGATATGCACCCCGAGAAAACTGTTGGCCCCGGTCACGATCACCCGGCGACGTTCGCCCGCCTGTTCAGCCGGCAATGTCTGCACATGCAGCTCACGTAGCGCATCCCGGGTAGCCTGGCCGGTCGGTGCTTCGGGTGGTGCGTCGTCCCCCATCAGCGTAGCGAGGGTACGAACCGTGGGGGTTTCAAAAAACCGACTTAGGGATAGGCTGCGCCCGAACTGCTCGCGGATACGCAGCAGCATCGTCGACAGCAGGATGGAATGGCCGCCAAGATTGAAGAAGCTCTCGTCGGCCGACAGCTGCGTGACCGGCATGCCCAGCAACTCGCTCCACAGGTTGAGCAACTGCACTTGCATGGGCGTGTGCGGTTCGCCGTGAATGATGGCCGGCAGCGTTGGAGTCGGTAACGCCAGCAATGCCTGGCGGTCGACCTTTCCGTTGGGGGTGCACGGCATGCTCGCAAGTTCCGTGCACAGGGTTGGCCGCAAATAGTCCGGCAGTGTTTGCCGGGCATGCTGCGTCAGTGCAGGCAGGGCGTCTTGTGTTTCGGGCTGAGCAACAAAAGCCAGGATTCGCCGCTCACGGTCAATCACCACCGCCACTTGGCGAAACAGCTGACTGCTGCGCAGGCAATGTTCGATCTCTTGCGGTTCGACCCGGAACCCACGGATCTTCACCTGCTGATCCCGGCGCCCGACCAACTCGATGCCGGCAGCGGTCCACTGCGCCAGGTCGCCTGTGCGGTAGGCCCGCAAGGTCTGGCCGTCGGGCAACTCCAGGGGGACGAAATGCTCGGCGGTCTGACGCGGCTGGTTGAGGTAACCCAGGCTGACGCCGGGACCGACGATGTACAGTTCGCCCAACACCTGCTCATCCACCGGTTGCAGGTGCTCGTCGAGGATCAGTACCTGGCTGTTGGCGATGGGCGTGCCGAGGTTGCGATTGCTGTCGCCCGGCTGCAACGTGTGGCTGGTCACCAGCACGGTGGCTTCGGTGGGCCCGTAGAAATTGTGCAGGCGACACTGGCCTGCCAACTGCTCGATGACATAGGGCTCGCACACGTCGCCTCCGGTCATCAGGTGCGCCAGGCCCAGGGGTTGATCCAGCGGCAGGATGCTCAGCAGCGCCGGCGGCAGGAAGGCGTGGGTGACGCGCTGTTGTCGGATCAACTCCACCAGTTGCTGCGGGTCGCGTCGCTGGTCCTCACTGGGCACGATCAGCTCGGCGCCCGCGATCAGGCTCGGGAAGATATCGATCAGGGACGAGTCAAAACTCAAGGGCGAAAACTGCAAGACCCGGCTGTGTTCGCTCAGCTGCACATGACCCCCGAACCAGGCGCTGAAATGGGCTAGGTTGTGCTGGCTGAGCAGCACGCCCTTGGGGTGGCCGGTAGTGCCCGAGGTGTGGAACACCATGCAAGGGTCGTCCATGGCGGGGCGCTGGCGCATTGGCAGCGAGGTGTCGGGAGTGTCGACGGCACTCACATCCAATGCACAAAACCCGTCCCGCAGTGGATGTTTGCCATCATCCAGCAGCACCGAGACGCCGGCGTTTTCCAGCATCGCTTGCTGGCGTTGCAGCGGGTGGCCCGGCTCCAGGGGCAGGTACACCGCACCGCAGGCGAGTACCGCGAGAATGCTGGCGTACAGCTCCAGGGATTTGCCCAGGCAGACGCCGATTACCGGCGGTGTGTCGTGGGGCCCAAGCAGAAGTCGCAGACGGTGCTGGATAGCCAGGCTCTGGCGATGCAACTGCCGGTAAGTCAGCCCGCTGCCGGCGATGTTCAACGCCGGCCGGTCGGCGAAGGTTTGCAGACTGTTTTCCAATCGTTCGATCAGGGGTACCTGGGCTTGCTGCTGCAGAACCAAATCGGCCGTCAGGTTAAAACGATGCAGGTACGCCAGGGATGCAAGCGCTTGCAGGCCGTGTTCCGGATCATCAGAGGCGACGGCCGCCTGCGAGAAATAGCCCGGGTCCCGGGAGAACCCACTCACCTGTTGGGCTACCCACTCCACCAGGCTGCTTACTGCGTGTTGACGCAGCCGTTGACCATTGCCACAGGCTTCTCCGGCTACCTCCAGGGTTGTCAGGAGTCGCCGTGAGTGGGCGTAACACCTGAGCTGCAGGGCCGGCAATCCACAGTCGGTCAACGCTCCCATACCCACGCGCAGGCTCATCAAGGCTGTGCACGTCACGCCGGGCGGAACCTCCTCGCTACCGTCATCAATCAGCAGGTCTAGGTGGGTGACATCCTGTGCTCGCACCACCCCATGACCGTATTGCGCCAATGTCTCACCCAGTTCATTCAGCGCCGCGCTGAAGCCCGCCAGCCCAATCTTCAGGTGCCTCATGGGTGCCCTCCTGGCGCCGCAAGAAAGGCATCCAGCGCCCCAACCACACTCGGCGTTTGCAGCAGGCCGCTGTGGTTCAGGAAGCCCATGATATTGCCGATCAACGGGTGCTGGCGGGTAATGGGAAAGCCCATCGCCTGCACTTCAGTGCGCAGCGCAGAGCGCGTGCCGTCACTGACATCCAGGTGCTCGATCAAGTGCAGGTCGAAGTTTTTCTGCAGGTCGTGGGTCAGGTAATGCTGGAGAAAAACCGGCAGGATCCGGGCGATACAGTCGCGGTCCGCGGCGTCTGCAGACTGCCAATAAATACGCACCAGGCGCGTCCAGAAAAGCGCGTGGCGGCCCTCGTCAAACAGGTGGTCGGCCATCAACCCACGGATGGATTGCTTGACACTGTCGTCCTTGGAAAACGCTGCCACGTCATGGGTCACGGTGTTCTCGGCGATGGCCACGGCAATCAGTTCCACGGCATCGCGCAGGTGTTCGGGCGCCAGCGCCAGTGCGGCAGGCAAGGCGCGGCTCAGCTCGATTTGCGCGGGTAGTTCAAGGGGTGGGATCCCGGTCATCTCGATGGTCTGTTGCATGAAATCGAGGGCGACGAGGGCGTGGTAATCCTCGTCCACCACCACGGTCATGGCGTCGTAGCGACAGGCAAGCGGGAAGGGCACCGAAAAGCGATTCTTGGCGATGCTGCGTGCGGTCTTGTCGACGATCTCGGTTTCAAAGATCACCACGTCGTTGATGAACTTGTAGAACGTCTGCAGCAAGACAAAATCACGGCACTGCGGGCATCGGTCGATAAAGGTTGCGCTCAGCACCAGGGGCTGTCGGCTCAGGGGGTAGATCAGTTTCTGATCGTTTTCCAGCCGCCGCCGCGGGCGTGTGCGGATGGTCGCGCGGCGCTCCCAGTCGTCGGCAAATGAGCGGTAGTCGGCAGGGTTCATGCGCTCATCTCCGGCAGGCACCTATGCAACCCATCCCATAAGGCCAGGCGGCTTTCCACGGCGCCGAGGGCGCAACTGTCGGCTTGCTGCTCGCGGCTTGGGTCGCCGAGGGTAAGGCGTTGCAGCAATTGAGTTGCCGCCGGGCCATGCTCCTGGGCGTCGATCTCCATGTGGCGCTTGAGGTAGTAGCAGAAGGTGGGCGCCTGGCGATGGAGCACCTCGCACTCCTCCAGGATGCGCTTGAACATCGCCGGGATGACGCTCTCGCGCCCGTGGAGAAAGGCTGCCGCCACGCAGTGCGTCGGGGCGTCCAGGGCAACCTGCAGGGTACTTCTGACGAACCGGGCCACGGACGGGTGGATATCGATTTTTTGCAGGGCCGTTTCTGCATCGTTGCCGTCACGCTGCAGGCTGACGAACCGCTCGATGTTCGCCGTGCTCGCGCCGACTTCACGCATGGCTTCCAGGTACAACTCGAAGTGGCTGCCGTGCCCATGGCCGGGATACGCGTCCGACTCTTCGCCCAATACGATCTCATTGATCAGGCGAGCCGCTTGCGGGTCCGTTGGCGGTAACCAGGGCAGGCGCATACCGGTGAGGTCATGTTGCAGGCGTTTGGTGAGTGTCATGAAGTCCCACACGGCGAATACGTGGTTTTCCATAAAGTACTGCAACTTTGGAAGAGTGTTTATTTGTTTGAATATTGGATGGATATGTAACTTCTGCTTTTTTTGTTTAAGCAGGTGTGAGTGCTGGAACATGTTGATGCCTATAAGTCGTGTCTCTTCCCTGATAAAAGCGTTGTGCTTTAGCGACAAATAAACATTGGTTTTCACGGATGCGCGGGTGCCTTGATAACAGGCAGCCCTGTACGAGGCTGACACTGTTACTGGCAAGCAGCATGCTGTGACAAAATACCAAGGCTTTATTTAAAGGAACGCCACGCGCAGTGACGCACCGAGCATGGATTCACGCTGTCGATTGGGAGAATTGGAGTGTTGGTAATAATCTGATTAAGTATTCAGGTGTTTTTAGTTTTATAAGTTTTTCGAGTTGGAATATTGCGGTAGTTGGATCGCTCTGCGGAGTGTGTGAAGTTTTCTTTGGGCTTAATGGTTTAACGGGAGTAATGGTGGTGCACTGGCCTCCGTCGGCCAGCGTCACTTTGCAGCGCTTTGTGGTCGAGGGAGGCGTTTCAGTTCCACGCGGAATTTACAGCGCAGCGTTCTGTTCAGTCTCTTCAAGACTTTTGAGGTAACCCGTAATCACCTCCATGCCGCGGGTAAGGTGGTTACGCAGGGTCAGGATGCTTTCGTCGACCTTCTTTTGCGCCACGAGGTCGAGCAGTTCGCGGTGATCTTCCTGGGACGTCTTGCCCAGGCCCATGGCCTCGAGGTTGAAGCGCAGGAAACGTTCCTCTTCGTTCAAGCCGTGTTCAACCAGCTTGAGCAACCGCTGATTGCCCGCCTTGCCATACAGCGCCATGTGGAACAGGCGGTTGAGGCGGCCGATTTCGGTGTAGTCGCTTTCCCGTTCCAGCGCGTCGATAAAGGCGCCAGCCTGGGTGATGTCATCGGGCGTGAGCAGGGGAATCGACAAGCGCAGCGCTTCGGATTCGAGGAGTATGCGCAGGGCGTAGGTTTCCGCCGAGTGGTCCTCGATCAGTGGCGCCACCACCGCGCCTTTGTGGGTGACCACATGCAGCAGCGATTGGGCTTCCAGTTGACGCAATGCCTCGCGCACCGGCATCCGGCTGACCCCGAACAAGCTGGCCAGCTCCTGTTGACGCATGGCGGTGCCACAGGGCAAGCGGCCATCCAGGATGGCGTTGCGCAATGTTTCTTCAATCACGGAGCGGGCGAGATGGGCGGGGATAGGCCCGCTGATCTGGATGCTGCTCAAAGGGTTCGGCTTCTGCGTCACGACTACGCTATCCTCCTTTTCAAGGTGAGGTGGCTAATTGGATCCAATGCACACTAGAGATTGTCCACAAGCTTGTCAAACGGGCAAGGTTTCGGCTTGTAAGCGACTCAACAGCGTGTTCTTCGGGCCCACAGCTCCCATTTGTCAGGTCTTACAGGCTAAAGGTCCGTCGTGCACATTTTATTCCCGGGAGTCGGGCCAATAGCGGTATTGCTGCATATCGATATTCACTAACGGTATTTAAAATGCGGTTCTTATGACTATAAAGTCACTCTCCTGACTGCACGGGAGTGAACTCATGTCTGCCACCTCTACTGTTCCAACAGCGACCGACACCACACAAACCTTCGAGATCCGTCCATTTCCCGGCAGCGTCGGCGCCGAAATCATAGGCCTGGACCTGGCCCGCCCGGTCAGCGACCAGGACTTCGCACGCATTCACCGCGCGCATCTGGACCATCACGTCGTGGTCTTCCGCGACCAACGTATCACCCCCGAGCAACAGATCGCCTTCAGCCGCCGTTTCGGCGTGCTGCAAATCCATGTGCTCAAACAATTCCTGCTGGCCAACCACCCGGAAATCCTGATCGTCTCCAACATCATCGAAAACGGCCAATCCATCGGCCTGGGAGACGCCGGCAAGTTCTGGCACTCGGACCTCTCCTATAAGGAGCTGCCGAGCCTGGGCTCGATGCTCCATGCCCAGGAGCTGCCGTCCGAGGGTGGCGACACGTTGTTCGCCGACATGCATAAAGCCTGGGACAACCTGCCCGAGTCCCTGCGCAAGGCCGTTGAAGGCCGCAGCGCCGCGCACTCCTACACCGCACGCTACAGCGAAACCAAATTCGAAGGCAATTGGCGCCCGACCCTCACGCCCGAGCAACTCGCTCAAGTGGCGGAAGTGGTACACCCGATTGTGCGCACCCACCCGGAAAACGGCCGCAAGGCGCTGTTCGTCAGCGAGGGCTTCACCACCCGTATCGTCGGCCTGCCGGAAGACGAAAGCCGCGACCTGCTTGCCCAGCTGTACGCCCACAGCGTGCTGCCGGAAAACATCTACCGCCATCAGTGGCAGCCCCACGACATGGTGTTCTGGGACAACCGCTCGCTGATCCACCTGGCGGCCGGCTGCCCCAGCCACCTGCGGCGCAAGCTGTACCGCACCACCATCCAGGGCGACGCGCCTTTCTGACCCGGAGCATGACCATGTCCAAGAAAACCCCATTTGCGCGCCTGGCCGCGACGGTCGGCCTGGGCGTCAGCCTGCTGGCCGGCAGTCTTGTGGCGCCTGCCGCCGCCCAGGCCGAAGGCGAGATTCGCATCGCCGAGCAGTTTGGCATCGTCTACCTGTTGCTCAACGTGGTGCGCGACCAGAACCTGATCGAAAAATACGGCAAGCAGGAAGGCATCGACATCAAGGTCGACTGGACACAATTGTCCGGCGGCGCAGCCGTCAATGATGCGCTGCTCTCCGGTTCCATCGACATCGCCGGGGCCGGCGTTGGCCCGCTGCTGACTATCTGGGACCGCACCCACGGCAAGCAGAACGTGAAAGCCGTCGCCTCCCTGGGCAACTTCCCCTACTACCTGGTGAGCAACAATCCCAAGGTCAAGACCATTGCCGACTTCACTGAAAAAGACCGCATTGCCGTACCGGCAGTGGGCGTTTCCGTGCAGTCGCGTTTCCTGCAATACGCTGCCGCCAAGCAATGGGGCGACAAGGAATTCAATCGCCTCGACAAGTACACCGTCGCCGTCCCGCACCCGGATGCCACGGCTGCGCTGATTGCCGGTGGCACCGAGCTGACCGGGCACTTCTCCAACCCGCCGTTCCAGGAGCAGGCCCTGACCAACCCGAACGTGCATGTGGTGCTCAACTCCTATGACATCCTCGGGCCTAACTCGCCGACCGTGCTGTTCGCCACCGAGAAATTCCGCAACGACAACCCGAAAACCTACAAGGCGTTCGTCGAGGCACTGACCGAAGCGGCGCAGTTCGCCCAGAACGACAAAGGCGCCGCCGCCGATACCTACATCCGCGTGACCAAGGCCAAGATCGACCGCGCCGAGCTGCTGAAAATCATCGAAAACCCGCAGTTCGAATTCAGCGTCACACCGAAAAACACCTACCCGCTGGCGGAATTCCTCTACCGCGTCGGCGCGATCAAAAACAAACCCGAATCGTGGAAGGATTACTTCTTCCAGGACGCCAAGCCGCTGCAAGGGAGCTGACATGAACGCGCCCTTGCAAGGCCACACGGCCAGCAACCCGACCACCACCGAAGCACTGCTTTCGGTGGATAAAGTCAGCCTTGAATACCGCACGCCCGAACGGGTGGTGCGGGCCACTCACCAAGTCAGCTTCGCGATCGATCCGGCAGACCGCTTTGTATTGCTGGGGCCTTCGGGCTGCGGCAAATCCACACTGTTGAAATCCATCGCCGGCTTTATCAAGCCGTGTGAAGGCGAGATCCGTCTGCTCGGGCAAAAAGTCGAGCAGCCAGGGCCGGACCGTATCGTGGTGTTCCAGGAGTTCGACCAACTGCCGCCGTGGAAAACCGTCAAGCAGAACGTCATGTTCCCGCTGCTGGCGTCCAAAACCCTCAAGCGTCGCGAGGCCGAAGAGCGGGCGCTGTACTACCTGGAAAAAGTCGGCCTCACGGCCTTTGCCGACGCCTACCCGCACACCCTGTCCGGCGGCATGAAGGCCCGCGTGGCAATCGCCCGGGCGTTGGCCATGCAACCGAAAATCCTGCTGATGGATGAACCCTTCGCCGCCCTCGACGCCCTGACCCGGCGCAAGATGCAGGAAGAACTATTGCTGCTCTGGGAAGAGGTGCGTTTCACCCTGCTGTTCGTCACCCACTCCATCGAGGAAGCGCTGGTGGTGGGCAACCGCATCCTGTTGCTGTCGCCGCACCCGGGGCGGGTGCGGGCGGAAATCCACAGCCATCAATACGACCTGCACAGCCTCGGCGGTGTGGAGTTCCAGGCTTCGGCGCGGCGCATTCATCGGCTGCTGTTTGATGAAGCGCCCGAGGTGGAAACCGAACTGGGTTTCGCCGATATCCGCATCGCTTATTGAAGGGCTTGCACCATGCGCCAGGAATATGAAATCACTCTCGAACCGTTGCCCGGTGTACGCGTAGAGCGCGAGTTGCCGTGGCGCCAGCGCCTGTGGCAACAAGGCTGGCTGCGTAAAAGCCTGATCCTGATCGTGCTTGCGATCCTCTGGGAAGCGGCTGCCCGTTATCAGAACAATGACCTGCTGCTGCCGAGCTTCCTGCAGACACTGAGCGCGTTCTACGACGGCATGGCCAGTGGCGAGTTGTTGAGCAAGGTCAGTATCTCGCTGGTGGTGCTGATCAAGGGTTACCTGATCGGCATTGTGCTGGCGTTTGCCCTGACCACGCTTGCGGTGTCGACCCAACTGGGGCGTGACCTGCTGAGCACCCTGACCTCGATGTTCAACCCGTTGCCGGCGATTGCCCTGCTGCCGCTGGCGCTGTTGTGGTTTGGCCTGGGGCAGAACAGCCTGATCTTCGTGCTGGTGCATTCAGTGTTGTGGGCGCTGGCGCTCAACACCTATTCAGGGTTCCTCGGTGTCTCCGAAACCCTGCGCATGGCCGGTCGAAATTATGGCCTCAAGGGTATGCGCTTCGTGTTGTTCATCCTGATCCCGGCTGCGCTGCCGTCGATTCTCGCCGGGCTGAAAATCGGCTGGGCGTTCGCCTGGCGCACGTTGATCGCTGCCGAGTTGGTGTTCGGTGCTACCAGCGGCAAAGGCGGTTTGGGTTGGTACATCTTCCAGAACCGCAACGAGCTGTACACCGACAAAGTGTTTGCCGGCCTGGCGGTGGTGATCCTGATCGGGCTGCTGGTGGAGAACCTGGTGTTCGACACCCTGGAGCGGGTCACCGTGAAGCGCTGGGGCATGCAACGCTGACTGAAACACCAACCCTGTGGCGAGGGAGCAAGCTCCCTCGCCACAGTCTGCTACGATTGCGCCAAGTTCACTCCCAACCGATCACGAGTGCTTGGCATGCAATTACCGGACATGAACCTGCTGGTCGCCCTCGACGCCTTGCTCGACGAGGGCAGTGTGGTAGGCGCCGCGCGGCGGATGAACCTGAGCCCGGCCGCCATGAGTCGCACCCTCACGCGCATCCGCGAGGCAGTGGGCGATCCGATCCTGGTGCGCGCCGGTCGCGGCCTGGTACCGACGCCCAAGGCCCTGGAGCTACAAGGCCAGGTGCGCAGCGTGGTGGAGCAGGCGGCGCTGCTGTTCCGCTCGGCGGACGAAGTGGACCTGCGCACCCTGCGCCGACGCTTCAGCGTGCGGGCCAATGACTTTTTTGTCGGTGTGTATGGCGGTCGGCTGTTCGACACCATGGAACGCATGGCGCCGCTGTGCGAACTGCGCTTCGTGCCGGAAGGCGACACCGATGACGAGGCCCTGCGTGAAGGCCGTCTCGACCTGCGGGTGGGCAACACCATGCCGATCACTCCGGAAGTGAAGGTGCAGAACCTGTTCACCACCACCTTCGTCGGCCTGGCACGGGAAGGGCACCCGTTGTTCGATGGAGAAATCACCGCCGAACGGTTTGCCAGCTATTCGCATATCAGCATCTCCCGCCGCGGCATTGCCCGGGGGCCCATCGACACCGCCCTGAACGCCCAGGGCCTGGAACGCCGAGTCGCGATGATCGCCCCGGGGTTTCACGGCGCGATGTTCATGCTGCCGGACTCCGACCTGATCCTGCCGGTGCCCAAGGAAGCGCTCTACAGCGCCAATCGCCTGAAGCTGCCGTTGCGAGCCTTCACCCTGCCAATTTCCCTGCCGACCCTGGTGCTGACCCAAGCCTGGCACCCGCGTTTCGACAAGGACCCGGCCCATAGATGGCTGCGCGAGACCATGCGTGAATGCTGCGAGGCGACGTGGAAGGAAGCGCAGCCCACGTGAGTCGCAAGTGAGCCCGGTCAATGTGGGAGCTGGCTTGCCTGCGATGCGGGCGACACGGCTTTTCAGGCATAGCGAGGTGATGCCATCGCGGGCAAGCCCGGCTCCCACAGAGATCGCCTACATTTTGATCATTGCGTCTGGTGCACTTATAAGCTTCCGATAAGTCACTTTTTGTCATGTCTAAGCCTTATTAAACTGCTCGGGTATTTCCTATTCCGAGTTGTAGTTCATGACGTCCCTCGCTGCTCCCGCACCCCTGGCCGCAGCCAAACCGACCGCCATTACCCCGCCCGTTTTCGGCCCGCGCATCATCATCGGCCTGGTGGGCGTATTGCTTGCGGTACTGGTGTCCGGCCTCAACGAGATGGTGACCAAAGTCGCTCTCGCCGATATTCGTGGTGCGATGTACATCGGCTTCGACGAAAGTACCTGGCTGGTGGCTGCCTACACCGCCACCTCTGTCTCGGCGATGGCCTTTGCACCCTGGTGTTCGGTGACGTTCTCTCTGCGCCGTTTCACTCTCTGCGCCATCGGCCTGTTCACCGTGCTTGGCGTGCTGTGCCCGTTCGCACCGAACTACGAAAGCCTGCTGATCCTGCGCACCGTGCAAGGCCTGGCCGGTGGCGCCTTGCCGCCGATGCTGATGACCGTGGCCCTGCGGTTCCTGCCGGCCAACGTCAAGCTGTACGGCCTGGCCGGCTATGCCCTCACGGCCACTTTCGGCCCTAGCCTCGGCACACCGCTGGCGGCCATGTGGACCGAATACGTCGGCTGGCAATGGGCGTTCTGGCAGATTGTCGGGCCGTGCCTGCTGGCCATGGCGGCCGTGGCCTACGGCTTGCCCCAGGACCCGCTGCGCCTGGAGCGCTTCAAGCAGTTCAACTGGCGTGGTCTGCTGCTGGGGTTCCCGGCGATCTGCATGCTGGTGATCGGCCTGTTGCAGGGCAATCGGCTGGACTGGTTCGAGTCGCCGCTGATTACCTCATTGTTGATCGGCGGCCTGGTGTTGCTGGTGCTGTTCATGATCAACGAGTGGTCGCACCCGATGCCGTTTTTCAAGTTGCAGATGCTTGGGCTGCGCAACCTGTCGTTCGCGCTGATTGTGCTCGCCGGGGTGCTGATCGTGCTGCTGGCGGTGACCATCATTCCGTCCAGCTACCTGGCCCAGGTGCAAGGCTACCGCCCGCTGCAAACTGCACCGGTGATGCTGATCATGGCGCTGCCGCAGTTGATCGCACTGCCGTTGGTGGCGGCGTTGTGCAACTTGCGCTGGGTCGATTGCCGCTGGGTATTGGGCATTGGCTTGAGCATGTTGATCCTGTCCTGCGTGGGCGGGGCGCAACTCACGTCGGCATGGATTCGCGATGATTTCTACGTGCTGCAACTGCTGCAAATCTTCGGGCAACCGATGGCGGTGTTGCCGCTGCTGATGCTCTCCACCGGCAGCATCACGCCCCAGGACGGGCCTTTCGCCTCAGCGTGGTTCAACACCGTGAAAGGCCTGGCTGCCGTGGTCGCCACCGGCGTGCTCGATGCCCTGACCACACACCGCCTGCATTTCCACTCGACCATGCTGGTGGACAGCCTGGGCAACTCGCCCCTGGCCGACAGCGATGCCGCCGGCCTTGCCCATCGGCTGCACGAGCAGGCCGTGGTGCTCACCTCTTCGGATCTCTACTACGTCATGGCCGGTGTCGCGGCGGCGTTGATCCTGCTGATTTTCTGGATGCCGACGCGGATTTATCCGCCCCGCGCGCCGACTTGATTGCTCACTGAGCCAAAGGGATTGTTATGAAACGCAAAGACAAAATCGCTGTAACCGTCATCACCGTGTTTGCCGTAGGTGTGCTGGTTTACCTGCTGGCGCCGGGTGTGTTCGGCAGCAAACGCCAGAGCACCAACGACGCCTTCGTCGCCGCTGACTACACCCTGGTGGCGCCGCGTGTGGCCGGCTTCATCAAGGAAGTGCTGGTGGAAGACAACCAGCGGGTCAAGGCCGGGCAGTTGCTGGCGCTGATCGATGACCGTGACTTCCGCGCCGCTGCCCAGGCGGCCGATGCCGATACGCTGGTGGCCCAGGCGCAGCTGAAAAATGCCACGGCAACCCTGGAGCGCCAAAGCTCGGTGATTGCCCAGGCCCAGGCGACTGTGGCGGCGGATCGCGCCGAAGTGGCGTTTGCCGAACACGAACTGAACCGCTACAACCACCTCGCGGGTGTAGGCGCCGGCACCGTACAGAACGCCCAGCAAGCCAAGACGCGTATTGACCAGGCCACCGCACGCCTGGCGAATGCCACGGCGGTGCTGGCCGCTGAACGCAAGCAGGTGGAAATCCTCAGCGCCCAGCGTGATGCGGCAGAGGGCGGCCTGAAACGTGCCCAGGCCGCACTGGAAATGGCCAGCTATCAGCTGTCGTACACCCGCATCGTCGCGCCGGTGGACGGCATGGTCGGCGAGCGCGCGGTGCGGGTCGGCGCCTATGTGACGCCGGGCAGCAAGATCCTCGCCGTGGTACCGCTGGCCGAGGCCTACGTGGTGGCCAATTTCCAGGAGACCCAGTTATCCCACATGCACGCTGGCCAAACGGTGGACGTGAAGGTCGACAGCCTCGACGGCGAAGTGCTCAAGGGCCACCTCGAAAGCCTGGCGCCAGCTACCGGCGTGACATTTGCCTCGGTCAAACCCGACAACGCCACCGGCAACTTCACCAAGGTGGTGCAGCGTATTCCGGTAAAAATTATCCTGGAGCCCGGCCAGGCGTTGACCGAGCGCCTGCGGGTCGGCATGTCGGTGGAAGCCAGCGTCGACACCCACGCCGCCGCCCAGCAACGTGAGGTGGCGCAGCAATGAGACGCCTTGCCTGGTTAACCTTGAGCCTGCTCACCCTGAGTGCCTGCACCGTCGGCCCGGACTTCCAGCGCCCGCTGAATCCCGTCGGCCAATGGACCGAGCCCCATGGCCGGCAAGCCGCCAGCCACGCGGTCAACGACCCGCTGGAAGAGCGCTGGTGGGAAGTGTTCCACGATGCGCAGCTCACCGCGCTTACCCATCGCGCGCTGACCGATAACCTTGACCTGAAACTCGCCAGCAGCCGCCTGCAACAAAGCCGCGCGGCGCGCCAGGTGATCACCGCCGAGCGCTACCCGACCGTCAACGCCACCGGCGATTACCTGCGTCAGCGCAACAGCGCCGATGGCTTGAGCGATGCCTCGGGCAAGAACGGCCGCTCGGCGTTCAACCAGTGGGACATGGGTTTCTCCGCCGCCTGGGAACTGGACTTCTGGGGCCGCGTAAAACGCGAAACCGAAGCCGCCGACGCCACCCTGCAAGTCGCCGAAAACGACCGCCGCGCGGTGCTGTTGTCGGTGCTGGCGGAAACCGCCCAGGACTACATCCAACTGCGCGGCGTGCAAAACACCCGCGCCGTCACCGAGCAAAACCTCGAGGTGGCGCGCCACAGCCTGAAGCTCTCGCAACTGCGCCTGGCCGATGGTGTCGCCACTGACCTGGACGTAGCCGAAGCCGCTGCTCAAGTGGCCGCCATCGAGGCGCGCCTGCCGGATTTGCAGCAACGCCAGGACCAGTTGATCAACGCCCTGAGCCTGCTGATGGGTGAACCGCCACAAGCCTTGTACGCCGAGCTGTCCAAGGACGCTGCGGTGCCGCAAACCCAACGCCAGGTCGCCATCGGCCTGCCGTCGCAACTGGCCGAGCGCCGCCCGGATATCCGCCAGGCCGAAGCTCGCTTGCATGCGGCCACCGCCTCCATTGGTGTGGCCAAGGGCGACTTCTACCCGCGCATCACCCTGTCTGGCAGCGTGGGCTCCCAGGCGTTGCAACTGGCGGATTTCGGCTCGTGGAGTTCGCGTGCATTCGCCTTCGGCCCGCAACTGAGCTTGCCGATTTTCAACGGTGGCCGGTTGCAAGGCATGCTCGATCTGCGCGAAGCCCAGCAACAGGAAGCGGCCCTGGCCTACCAGCAGACCGTGCTGCGGGCCTGGCATGAAATCGATGATCAACTGACCCGCTACAACGCCAGCCAACTGCGGCGCGACAGCCTTGCCGAAGCCGTGCGGCAGAACCAGATCGCCCTTGCCACGGCGCAGCATCAATACGTCGAAGGCGTGGTGGATTTCGTCAACGTACTGACCGTGCAAAGTGCGTTGCTGGCGACCCAGGAGCAGTGGGTGGAAAGCTCCACCGGCGTGTCCCTGGCCATGGTCGGGTTGTACAAGGCATTGGGCGGGGGCTGGGAATCGGTGTACCCGTTGCAGACCGCCGGACGCTGAATGACAAAGAACTTTGCCAGCCACGCAACAAGGTGTAATGATAATTGCTCTCAATAACGTATCCGAGCTTTTCATGGACACCGCGACTGACGGCCGGCAACAGCTTCATCTCCTGTATCGCGACCATCATGGCTGGCTGCAAGGCTGGCTGCGCAAACGCCTGGGGGATCGCGAACACGCCGCCGATGTGGCGCAGGACACCTTCCTGCGCTTACTGGTATCGGGGCGCTTTCCCGGTGACAAGGAAAGCCGCAGCTACCTGACGCAGATCGCCCGCAACCTGGTGATTGATCAATGGCGACGCCTGCGCATCGAGCGTGCCTACCTGGAAAGCATTGCCCACCTGCCGGAGCCCGAATCCCCGTCCCTGGAAACCCGCGCACTGATCCTCGAAACCCTGATGCAGATCGACGCCATGCTCGACCGCATGCCCGACAACGTGCGCCGCGCGTTCCTGTTGTCGCAGTTCGAAGGGCTGAGCTACGCACAGATTGCCGAGCGCCTGGAGGTGACCGTCAGCTCGGTGCAGAAGTACATGACCCGGGCGATTCTCGCCTGCTACCAGGTCGTCTACGAAGAATGAGAACCCGGCACGAAGCGCCGATTGCCCCGGCCATTGTCGAGCA
Organism: Pseudomonas sp. 21615526; assembly: GCF_013386245.1. Lineage (NCBI taxonomy): Bacteria > Pseudomonadati > Pseudomonadota > Gammaproteobacteria > Pseudomonadales > Pseudomonadaceae > Pseudomonas > Pseudomonas sp. 21615526. The sequence goes on from NZ_JACAOM010000060.1 coordinate 24,408, forward strand.
GGCCAGCGAGTGGTTGATGCTGCAATGGGGCGGCGAGATGGACGGCGATCAGCGCCAGGCCTTCGCGCGCTGGCAGGAGGCCGATCCGGAACACCGGCGCGCCTGGAAGCGCTTGCAGCAGTTACAGCAAACCCTCGGCGGTGTGCCTGTCGACAGTGCCCGTGCGGTGTTACGCGATACACCGGACACCCAACGCCGCGCCGCCTTGAAACTGCTCGGGCTGTTGCTGGTGGCCGGTGGCAGCGGCTATCTGGTGCAAAGCAGCCAGCCCTGGCAGGCGGCGTTTGCCGAATACCGCACCGCCACGGGCGAGATTCGCCACCTGACCTTGAGCGATGGCACGCGCCTGGACCTCAACAGCAACAGCGCGGTCGACTTGCGCTTCAGCGCCAGTGAGCGGCGTATCCGCCTGATACGCGGCGAGATCCTGCTGACCAGCGGCCACGATCCGTCCCGGCCATTGATCGTCGAAACCCCGGCCGGAGATGTGCAGGCCTTGGGCACCCGGTTTGCCGTGCGTGAAGTGGACGATGGCAGCCGCGTCGACCTGTATGAAGGACGTGTGCAGGTACGTCCGGTGCGCGGTGCGGCGGTGCAGATGAATGCCGGGGACAGCCTGTGGTTCAGCGCCAGCCGGACTTCGACGCTGGTGCCGGTGGATGCCAATGCCAGCAGTTGGACCGAGAACCGCTTGATCGCCGAGCGCCAGCCGCTGGGGCAGTTCGTTGCCGAGTTGAGCCGTTATCGCCCGGGGCTGTTGCGCTGCGATGCGGCAGTGGCCGGCTTGCTGTTGACCGGCGTGTTTCCGCTGAATGACACCGACGCGATTCTCCACGCGCTTGAGCGTTCGTTGCCGGTGCAGGTACAGGCGGTGACGCGCTATTGGGTCACGATCAAGGCGCGGGGCTAAAAAATTTTTTGCCTACGGCTTGTCGGTTTTCCAACCCCGTCCGGGATACCTCTTGAAAGCCAATCAAGAAGCGTTCTCACGGGGAGCCCTGCAATGTCGCACCACCCAATCCAACCCCTGGCCCGCGCCCTGCGCCGTGGCCTGTTTGTCAGTCTGCTGGCGACGGCGCCTGTGGTGCCGAGCGTGGTCCAGGCCCAGGAGAGTGCTGAAGCCCTGCGCCAATACAACATTGCGGCGGGCAACCTCGACCAGGCCTTGAACCAGTTCGCCAGCGCCTCGGGGATTCTGTTGTCGGTGGACGCCTTGCTGACCCAAGGCAAGCGCAGCGCCGGCTTGCAGGGCCGCTACGCCACCGGGCCAGGGTTGGAGCGTTTGTTGGCCGGCAGCGGATTGGTCGCGGTGCAATCCCAGGGCGGCTGGTCATTGCAGGCCCTGCCCGCGAGCGGCGCGCTGCAACTCGGTGCGACGCAGATCAGTGGTCAACAGGATCAGGAAACGGCCTGGGGCCCGGTTGACGGCATCGTTGCCAAGCGCAGCGCCACCGGGAGCAAGACCGATTCGGCGCTGGTGGAAATCCCCCAGACCATCAACGTCATCACCGCCGCCGAGATCAAGGCGCGGGGCGCGCAAAGCGTTACCCAGGCGTTGCTCTATACACCGGGCATGACGGCCGGCGGTTTTTCCGATCGGGTCAAACTGTTTGATGAGCCTACTTCCCGTGGCTTTACGCCGACGCCGCTGTACCTCGACGGTTTGCACTTGCCCTACGGCGGCGGCAGCACCGGCGGTGCTTTGCAGATCGAGCCCTATTCCCTGGAGCGCATCGAAGTGCTCAAGGGGCCGGCCTCGGTCTTGTACGGGCAGAACCAACCGGGTGGCATCGTCAACATGGTCAGTAAGCGCCCCAGCGAAACCCCGGTGCATCAAGTGGTGCTGGAGGCCGGCACCTACGAGCACAAAAGCGCCGCCATCGACCTCGGAGGACCGCTGGATGAGCAGGGCGAGTTTCTCTATCGCCTCACCGGCCTGGCCAAGGACGAACAGGGCGAGATCAACTACGTCGAGAACAAACGCCAGTTCATCGCTCCCAGCCTGACCTGGCAGCCCAACGACGACACGCGCCTGACCGTGTTCGCCCAGTACCAGAAAGACAAAGGCGTGCCCGAGGCCCAGGGGTTGCCCGCGTCCGGGACGATCTGGGACAACCCCAACGGCAAGATCAAGCGTGATGTGTTCATCGGTGAGCCAGGCGTCAACCAGTACAACCGCGAGCAGTACGTGTTGGGCTATGAGGTGTCCCATCGCCTGAACGACACCTGGACCCTCAAGCAAAACGCTCGCTACGCCGAAGTGGACGACCGCTACACCGCACCGTTGCACGGCTACAGATTTGTGCCCAACCCGGTAACCGGCGTGCAAGACCAACGCTATCTGCAACGCTTCGGTGTGGACTGGTCGCAGCACAACAAAGTATTCGGTGTGGATAGCATCGCCCAGGCGGAGTTCGACACCGGCGCCCTGTCCCACACGTTGATCGTTGGCCTGGATTACTACCACTTCAACTCGCAATTCCACGGCCTGTACGATCGTAATCCGCCGGTGATCGACCTGTTCAAGCCGGTCTATGGCCAGCGGCTGAATTTCGGCCAGCCTTATCGCTGGGACCGCACCGTGACCCAGACCGGCTTGTACGTGCAGGACCAGATCAAATTGGACAAGTGGGCGCTGGTCCTTGGCGGGCGCTACGACTGGGCCAACGTGGTCAACAAGGAACCACTGGCCGACACCCGCACCAGCAGCAAAGACCAGGCGTTCACCGGCCGGGCCGGTCTGGTGTACCTGTTCGATAATGGCCTGGCGCCGTTTGTCAGCTACTCCGAATCCTTCCTGCCGCTGTCGGGCACCGATATCAGCGGCAAACCATTTGACCCCTCTACCGGCAACCAGTACGAAGTCGGCCTGAAATACCAGCCGCCGGGCCAGAAGAGTTTTGTGCAGGTTTCGGTCTATCAACTGGATCAGAAAAACGTGCTGACCACCAACCCGGTAGACACCACCTTCAGCACCCAGAGCGGTGCCATGCGCTCACGTGGCGTGGAGCTGGAAGCCAAGGCGTCCCTCAGCGATGCCTGGGACGTGGTCGCGTCAGCGGCGCGCAATGACATCAAGTACACCAAGGACAACGACGGTCGTCAGGGCCGGCATCCGGCCGGCATTGCGCCGCTTACCGCTTCGGTCTGGGTCAACTACACCGTCCTTGGCGACACACCCCTGGCCGGTGTTGGCGCAGGATTGGGCGCGCGTTACGTTCGCAGCAGCTTTGGTGATTACTACGCAGGGGCGTTCAGCATTCCGTCCTATACCGTCTACGACGCCAGCCTGAGCTACGACCTGGGCCGCTCGGCGTTCAAGCTCAAAGGCGTGAAGCTGGCAATGAACGTGCAGAACCTCACCAACAAGACCTACGTGTCGCAATGCACCAGTGACCTGGATTGTTACTACGGGGAAGGGCGCACGGTGGTGTCGAGCTTGACTTATGACTGGTAGATACCGGTCATTCGCGGGCGTTTTTTAGCCCTGAGTGCCCACAGTCCAAGGACCGTGGGCACTCAGGGATTCTGCAAAAACACCACATACCCGCGAAACCACTCACTCCCCTTCAAATACCCCGGCTCCTCCCATGCCCCACCCTGAATCAACCCAATCTTGAACGGCACCCCCAACCGGTTCATGCGTGGCAGATACGCCGCGTAGTCCGGGATGCTGTGGCGCCCCTGGTAGGTCTGCACCACCACTTCATCAATCACGCCCTTGAGTTGTGCGATGGCGGCCGGGTCGGCGTTGCTGCTCCAGTCCATCAGCCCGGTGATGCTCAGGCGTAGATCCTTGGGCAAGCGTTGGCGCAGGTCGCGCAGGAAATCCGCGTATTCGTCGAGGTATTGCGTGCGCGCATCGAAGTCGATCTGGATGCCCATCACCGGGTTGCCCGCATCCCGCCAGCGTTGCACCTGGCCGAGCATCTGGCTGTACACCGACTCGGGCCAGTGCAGGGTGTGGGCGCGGTACACCACCCAGATTTCACCCTGGGTGATGCGCGGCACACTCATGCCCTGGGCGATGAATTGCACGCCACGCCGGGGCGCGCGGCGGGTCGAGTTGATCTGGCCCTGGAGGATGTACAGGGTTTTCGCCTGCTTGAGCACCGGCTGCGGCGCGACGCCGCTCCACAGCCAGAACGCGTCATGGTCGCGGGCGTCCACCGCGCCGAAGGCCGGGCTTGCCAGCAGGAGCAGGGCCAGCCAGAAACGCTTCACGGCTTACCAGTAGTACTGCAGCGACTTGCCCCACTGGGTGTCGGCGAACCCGGTTTTCAACTGGCGGAACCAGCCTTTGCGCACGTTCTTGTCGACGTCCTCGCCACCGCAACTGTTGTAGCCCGAAGGTCCGTAGCAGTTGATGGCACGAAACAGCGCGTAGGCCTTGTCGTTTCGCGGTGCCTTGGGATTGCCGATCACCCGCTTGTAGCCCTCCAGTCGCGAGAAGGTTTCACCCTTGAAGGGCGAGGCAGTGCTGCCCAGGCTGCCGGCGGAGCGCGCTTGTTCCAGGGGCATGCCGTCAAGACCGTTACGCAGGACGAATTCACCGAGGCAGTTCAGGCCCTGCGGGTTTTTCGGATCGGCCTGCAAGGTACTGGCGATTTGCGCGATGCTCGGGCAGGTGTAGCCGGACTCGGCCTTGTCACCGTTCCACTGGAACAGTCTCAACGACTGGCCGCCGCTGTAGACGTAGCCCAGGCTGGTGCCGAGCTTGTCATCGGGAACCGAGGCGGGCAGTTGCTTGAGGTCCTCGGCAAAGGTCTCGAACTGGCCGCGCAGCAGGTCTTTATAGAGCAGCGTGAATTGTGCGGTCTGGCGCTCTACCGGGTCTTCGGCATGGGCAAGCTGTTGGCGCAGCAGGTCGGGACCGGCGACGTTGCGCAGCAGGATATAGCGCACCTGCTTGGCACTGATCGGCGAATCGGCGGCGAATACCTTGGCCAGCTGGCCGCTGCGTTCGTAGTTCATCGCCAATGCCAGCTCCAGCTGGTCACGTTGCAACGGTTGCTTGGTCAGCGGCAGCAGTTGCAGCCACAGCGCTTCGGCGGCTTTCCAGTCTTCCTTGGCTTCCAGCGCGAGGCCACGCAGGGTCTGTTGGCTGAAAGCGAAGTAGTCGAGATTCGACGGCACGTCTTGCGGCAGCAGCTTCAAGGTACGGTCGGGCTGATGCTCGACGTTCAGGGCAAACGCCGCCTGCACGTAGGCATACAGCGCGGGCTCCTGCGCGAACACCGCTTTTTGTGCATCGAGCGCTTCACGCGTGAGCTTCGGCGGCTCGCCGGCACGCATCCACATCAGGTCGTTGAGGGCCAGGATCAGCGGGTTGCCCACAGGTGCCGTGGTGCTGGTCAGCAGCTTGGTGTCGGCTTCCTGCACCAGTTCATCCAGCGACACGTTGCGCTGGGCATCGGTGGCCTGGGTCAGTTGCCAGGCAAAGTCGTCCGCCAGTTTGTCGGGGTTGGGCGCCAGCCAGTGCACCCGGCGCAACAGGCCACGGGCGGAGGCGGCGTATTCGCCCTGTGGATAAGTTTTCAGGTAGTCGTCGAAAGCGCTTTCGGCCCGTTGCAGGGCAGACTTATCCACATGCTCAAGCGACGGCGTGCCGTATTCATCGAAGGCATTTTGCTGGGCGTCGTTCAGCGCGGTGCGGGCGGTCATGTACAGCGCTGTTTCCTTCAGCCAGGGCAGCGAGCTGCTCGTCAGCCCGGCAAAACCTTTTTGCGCATCGCTGAAGCGTCCGCTGTAAAAGTCCCCGGCGGCTTTCAGATAGGTGAGCAATGCCTGGCCGTCTGCCGATTTGATTTGGTCGGCCTCGCCTGCCGCTACGCCGTCCGAGGAACAACTGCCGAGCATCTGCAGCCGCAGCTTGGCCAGTAACTGGCGCTCGGCCTGCGGTACATCGGCCTTCACCACCTGGCTGATAAACGCGGCGGCGCTGTCATCGGCGTTGCTGCGGCAGCGGCTGCCTTCGCCGGAAAGGAAGGCTTCACCGGCGGTCTTGGCGTCGTCGCGCGTGATGCCCAGCGGGCTGAGCAGTGCATCCAGTTCGGCGGTGCGCGAGTCGTCGGGTTTGTTGTCGGGCTCATCCGCAGCCGGCATAAGCCGATACACCGGAAAGGGCACCGGGCCAAATCCTTCGGACACGTCCTGCTCGCCCAAGGCATTCGGCGCCAGCGGCATGACGTTTTTGTCCGCCAGCAACAGCCGCAGGTTGACCCGGCTGTCATTGCCGGGGCTCAGGAAGGGCAGGTTGCTGCACACGTCCAGGCTGTTGCGCGACACCCGCCAATCCGGGTAGCAAGAGTCATCGCCGCTGGCGTGGGCCTGGAGGGGAAGGGTGGCGAGCAATGCCAGTGCCAGGGGTGACAGAAGACCGATGCGCATGAAATGTCCTTGATCCTGAATCCATGGAAGGCAGCAATCATAGCGTGATCCGATGAAAGCGTCGGAGACGTCCTGCGCAAAATTCAGATTTGTCCGATTGGCGGATGGTTGGTCAAATCCATGCAAAACAGCGGGCGAATCAAGGCCTTTTGACCTAGAGTGGCGGGTGTTCGCGCAAGCGCAGGTTCAGTAGTGGGTGAGGAAGTAGAGGTGCGACGCTCTGTGGCGGAACAAGACAACAAGGCCGGGGCATTGCCCGTGCTCAATCCTGGCCTATGGGAGAATGCCGGCTGGCTGGCTCGGTTGTGGTGGGTACCGCTGGTGGCGTTGGCCATGGCCATGCGTTTCTATGGCCTGACCGCCTCCGCCATCTGGGGCGATGAAGGTTCAAGCCTGCTGCTCGCCGAGTATTCCCTGGAAGACCTGTGGTTTCACGCCGCACATGACGTTCATCCGCCGCTGTATTTCTTCATGCTGCGCGGCTGGATCGAGGTGTTCGGCGACAGCATTTTCTCCCTGCGCAGCATGAGTGCGATCCCCGGTGTGGTCGCAGTCGGCCTGGGAATCTGGCTGACACGACTGATCGCGACCCGTCGCGCGGCGGTGCTGGCCGGGATTCTGTTGGCGTTGCTGCCCACGGCAGTGCGCTACAGCCAGGAAGTGCGGATGTATTCGCTGCTGGGCGTGTGGCTGCTGGCCGCCACCCTGGCCTTGGTGTATTGGGTCCGCCAGCCTGAGCGCAAGCGCTATCTGGTGGCCTATGCGCTGTTGATGACGGCAGCCTTCTACACCCACTATTTCACCGCGTTGTGCGTGCTGGTGCATTGGTCATGGCTGCTGTTGCTGCGCCAGCCACGGGCCGGCGGCCTGCGCCTGGTCACGCGTGCGGGCTGGTGGGTGGCCAACGTTGCCATTGTGTTGCTGTACTTGCCCTGGCTCCCGAATCTGCTGGGCCTGGTGCAGCACACCGAAGAACTCAAGGTGGGCGGTGATATTGGCTGGGAAGACCCGGTCAACCTGTATTCCGTGCCGTCGATGGTGTGGCAGTTCCTCATTCAGGACCCGGGCGACCACTTGTGGCGACCGCTCTTTGTGGTGTTTCCGTTATTGCTGATGGCGCTGGTCGGTGTGACTGCCTGGCGCGATCAAAGCCGCTACCGCTTCGGTTGGCTGCTGGGGCTTTTTTTCATGCTGCCGGTGCTGCTGGTCTATGGGGTTTCGTTTATTTCCCCGGTGTTTATCGAGCGTTATCTCACCGCCTACGCGATGAGTTTGCCGATCATCGTGGCGTTGGCCGTCGACCGTCTGTCGCCGCGCCTGCCGCTCGCAGCGGCGGCAGTCTTCGTGTTGTTTGTCGGGGTCGAGCTGGTGGGCGTGAAAACCAACTCCACCGTCGATGAGCATGATCAATTCAACGTGGTGGTGGAGTTCGTCAATCGCAACTACCAGGAAGATGACCGCATCGTCATCAGCGACATGCTGTGGTACCTGCCCTACGTCTATTACGACGAGACCGACGCCCAGTTGCAGCTTTTCACACCGCCGACCGCCGCCGGCAAGTCCACCCGGCCTAATGCCTATGGTTTTGGCACCCTGGTGGACCAGGATGGCGGGCGCATCTACCTTGATCGCTTGTCGGCGTTACCCGCCGAGATCCAGCGTGTATGGCTGATCAGCGCCGCGGAGCCGCCGGATGAGTTTGCCCCGTTGCCGGCCGGATGGCGTCAGCTCAGCCAGCAGGACGGCGGCGGCGCGCGGGCCCGGCTGTTCGTGCTGTGTAACGCGCCAGCGGGCGTGCACCGTGAGGGCTGCGATTAATCCGCGCAACACCTGAGAGGTTTATGTTCGCCTGGGGCGCTAGACTCAGGTGAACCCTCTCTCCAGGAACGCCTCATGGAATCCCCAGTCCACAACTTGCCATCGTTGTTCAAACAGCTCGGTTTGCCCGATGACCCGGTCAGCATCGAGCGGTTCATCGCGGTCCACTCTCCACTCAAGCCCGAATTGCATCTGGCGGAAGCGTTTTTCTGGACGCCGCCCCAGCGGGCGTTTTTGCGTGAGGAGATTCTGGAGGACGCGGATTGGGCGGAGGTGGTGGATGAGCTGAATTTGCGGTTGAGAGAGGGGCGAGGAGTCTAGGCCGTCAAGAGGCGGTTGCTTTCTCTGGTGGCCATTGGCGAGCGGTGTGCACAAGCGCCACGACCCTTTCTACGTCGGGCTCAAGTTGGTAAGCAAGGCGGTAGCTTGGATGAGGAATGACTTCGCGTGTGCCTGTGATCCTGCCGAGTGGGCCGATTTCTGGGTGTTTTGCCAGCCCCAGCACTGCACTGCTGAAGCGTCGATCCATATCGGCTGCGGCTTGTGGGTTTTTCTCAAATAAAAAGTCCCAGATATCCCTACGGTCCTGCGCCGCTTCCGGCGTCCAGGCAACCCTCATTCCTGATTATCTACGTGAGCACGTTTCGCAGAAAACTCAGCTTCCAAATCCTCATTGGAAATCTCTCTGCCTGCCTGTATCGAGGCGCGAGAGGCGTCTACTTTACGCTGCAAGAACGCGTCGTACTCCCGTGATTCCTGCTGGGCCTGGACAAACTGACGCATCATATCTCGCACGATTTGCGATGCAGGACGGTGGGTAGCCTCGCACTCGGCCATGAATTGGTCGCGTAGTTCCGACTCAAGCTTCAAGGTGAAAACGGCTAGTTTTGACATAAGTGAATGCTCTAGATTGGTATGTACGAAGTATATACAACGTGCATACCTGACGACGCATGTGAGCTGAGTGAGGCGACTGATGGTTGCTGACAGCAAACCACCTTTCCCCAAACCAGCTTTACTTAGCCCACGGGCCATCCACCCATCCGCAAATTTGTATCAAAACTTGACTGCATTGGATCCATCGACCATATTGATAGTTAGCAAACTAACTGTATGCGAATAATCCAGTGTCCCAGACCCTCGAACAACTCCAGATGAACATCAGCAGCAGCATGGTGGTAGGTGCCAGGACCTGGCGCAAAATCTGCCAGACCACGCTCGTCAGCTATGGCATCTCCGAAGCCTGCGCCGTGCCGCTGCTGATGATCGGCCGCCTCGGCGACGGTGTGCACCAGGTGAAGGTAGCCCAGGCCGCCGGGATGGAAAGCCCGTCCCTGGTGCGCCTGTTGGATCAGCTGTGCAGTTCCGGCTATGTGTGCCGCACCGAAGACATCCACGACCGCCGCGCCAAGGCCTTGAGCCTCACCGAGCGTGGCCGCGAGCTGGTGCAGGCAGTGGAACAGCAACTGGTGCGCCTGCGTCGCGAGGTGCTGGCGACAATCGACCCCGATGACCTGGAAGCTGCTTTGCGTGTACTGCGGGCCTTCGAAGGTGCCAATCAACATCCCATGGTTGTGAGTTCTTGAACGGATTTTTTACCGGCATGCCGCCGGCCAGGGATTGGTTCTATGGCGTAAGGACATTCGCCGCTTCAATGATCGCGTTGTACATCGCCATGCTGATGCAAATGCCGCGTCCGTATTGGGCGATGGCCACGGTGTATATCGTGTCCAGCCCGTTTGTCGGCCCTACCAGCTCCAAGGCGCTGTACCGGGCGGTCGGTACCTTCATGGGGGCGGCCGCAGCGGTGTTTTTTGTGCCGATGTTTGTGCAGACGCCTTACTTGCTGGTGGTGGTGATCGCGCTGTGGACAGGGATTTTGCTGTTCCTGTCCCTGCACCTGCGCACCGCCAACAGCTATGCGCTGATGCTGGCCGGCTACACCTTGCCGCTGATCGCCCTGCCGGTGGTGGATAACCCGCTGGCGGTGTGGGATGTGGCCGAAGCGCGGACCGAAGAGATCTTCCTCGGCATCGCCGTGGCGGCGGTGGTGGGGGCGATGTTCTGGCCGCGACGCCTGGCGCCGGTGTTCGATGACTCGGTAAGCAAGTGGTTTGCCGACGCCCAGGTCTACAGCCAGCGCTTCCTCAGCCGCAACGTCCAGCCCGAAGAAATCAGCACCCTGCGCGGCGGCATGGTCGCTACCTTCAACACCCTGGAATTGATGATCGGCCAACTGCCCCACGAGGGCTCCCGGCCGCAAACGGTGCGCAATACAAAGGAGCTGCGCGGGCGGATGATCCACCTGCTGCCGGTGATCGACGCACTGGACGACGCCGTGTACGCGCTGGAACACCGCGCGCCGGAATTGCTCGAGCGCTTCACGCCGCTGCTGACCGAGGCCAACGAGTGGCTGGCCAGCACGCAAAAGGATGCGCCCCTCGAACGCTGGCGTGTCCTGCGTGACCAGATCGAAGCCCTGCAACCCGATGCCGACGCCCTGGATGACCGCCATCAGTTGCTGTTCTCCAACGCCCTGTATCGCCTGGGCGAGTGGGTGGATCTGTGGCAGGACTGCCGCAGCCTGCAAGCCGCCATCCAGTGCGAAAGCCAGGACAGCTGGCGCGCAGTTTACCGCCATTGGCGCCTGGGCCGGCTGACACCGTTCCTCGACCGTGGCCTGATGTTCTACTCGGCGTTTTCCACCGTCACCGCGATCATCGTCGCCTCGGTGTTGTGGATCCTGCTGGGCTGGACCGACGGTGGCAGCGCGGTGATCCTCGCGGCGGTGGCCTGCAGCTTCTTCGCCTCGATGGACGACCCGGCGCCGCAGATCTACCGGTTCTTTTTCTGGACCGCGATGTCGGTGCTGTTCGCCAGCCTCTACCTGTTTCTGGTGCTGCCCAACCTGCACGATTTCCCGATGCTGGTGCTGGCGTTTTCGGTGCCCTTTATCTGCATCGGCACGCTGACGGTACAGCCGCGTTTCTACCTCGGCATGCTGCTGACGCTGGTCAATACCTCGTCGTTCATCAGCATCCAGGGTGCCTACGACGCGGACTTCCTGGCCTTTGCCAACTCCAACCTGGCGGGCCCGGTGGGCCTGTTGTTCGCCTTTGTCTGGACCCTGATTGCCCGGCCGTTCGGCGCTGAGCTTGCGGCCAAGCGCCTGACCCGTTTCAGCTGGCGCGACATCGTCACCCTGACCGAGCCTGCGACCCTGGCCGAACACCGCAAGATGGGCGTGCAAATGCTCGACCGCCTGATGCAACACCTGCCGCGCCTGGCCATGACCGGCCAGGACACCGGCATCGCCCTGCGGGAAGTGCGGGTGGCGCTGAACCTGCTGGACCTACTGGCGTACTCGCCGCGCATCCTCGGGGTGCCGCGTGTGTTGTTGAACCAGGTGGTGGAAGGCGTCGGCGGTTACTTCAAGGCCTGCCTCAAGGCCGGTGAACGTCTGCCGGCCCCCAGCGGTCTGCTGATGACCCTCGACCGTACCCGCCGCGCCCTCAACGGCCAGGGCCTGCAAGGCGAGGACGAAACCCGCCTGCATTTGTTGCACGCCCTCAGCGGCTTGCGCCTGGCGCTGTTGCCCGGCGTGGAATTTCTTGGCGGCACAGAGATGGAAGCGCCGTTACCCGATGGAGCGCCTTTATGATCGGTGATCTGGATATCAGCGGGGTGTTCCTGCCCACGCTGCTGGTGCTGATGGGCATTACGTATGTGTTGTACCTGGTGGTGCACGGGCTGTTGACCCGCGTCCACTTCTATCGCCTGGTCTGGCACCGGGCATTGTTCAATGTGGGTCTCTACGCTCTGTTGCTGGGCGCAGTGGATTCACTCAGTCGATACCTCATGACATGAAAAAACCTTTTTTGACCATTGGCCGTGTAGTCCTGACGTTACTGGTGGTGACCTTCGCCTGCGTCGTGGTGTGGCGCATGGTGATGTACTACATGTTCGCGCCGTGGACCCGTGACGGCCACATCCGTGCCGACATCGTGCAGATCGCCCCGGACGTGTCCGGGCTGATCCAGCAAGTGGACGTGCGCGATAACCAGTTGGTGGTGCGCGGCCAGGTGCTGTTCTCCGTCGACCAGGACCGTTTCAAGCTGGCCCTGCGCCAGGCCCAGGCCGCCGTGGCCGACCGTCAGGAAACCCTGGCCCAGGCCGTGCGCGAGAACAAGCGTAACCGTGGCCTCGGCAACCTGGTGGCCAGCGAGCAACTGGAAGAAAGCCAGTCCCGCGTCGCCCGTGCCCAATCGGCCCTGGCCGAGTCGCAAGTGGCGGTGGATGCCGCGCAGCTCAACCTGGACCGCTCGGTGATCCGCAGCCCCGTGGACGGCTACATCAACGACCGTGCGCCGCGTAACCAGGAGTTCGTGACCGCCGGGCGCCCGGTGTTGTCGGTGGTGGACAGCAACTCCTTCCACATCGACGGCTACTTTGAAGAGACCAAGCTCGACGGCATTCACGTCGGCCAGAGCGTCGACATCCGCGTGATCGGCGACAACGCTCGCCTGCGCGGGCATGTGCAGAGCATCGTCGCCGGTATCGAAGACCGTGACCGCACCAGCGGCTCCAACCTGCTACCGAACGTCAACCCGGCGTTCAGCTGGGTGCGCCTGGCCCAGCGGATTCCGGTGCGCATTGCGTTTGACGATGTGCCGGCAGACTTCCGCATGATTGCCGGGCGCACCGCCACCGTGTCGATCGTCGACGACCAACCCAAGTCGGAGAACAAGCCATGAAACGGCTTTTAGCAACCGCCGGGCTGGGGTTGTTGCTGGCGGCCTGCCAAGTGGTGGGGCCCGATTACAAACTGCCGGACAAGGCGGCCGTGAACCGTGGTGACCTTCAGGGCCAGTTGGCCGGGGAGGGCAGCAATGTGGTGTCGGCGCCGGTACCGGCGGACTGGTGGAAGCTTTACCAGGACCCGCGCCTGGATAAGCTGGTGGAGCAGGCCATGGCCTCCAACACCGACCTGCGGGTGGCTGCGGCCAACTTGCAGCGCTCGCGCTATCAGGTGCAGCAAGCCGAATCGGCCGGCGGCTGGAGTGCCGGCGCCAAGGCCGAAGCCCAGCGCCTGCAAGAATCGGGTGAGGCCTATTTGCTGACGGAAAAAGTCCCGGTGGCGAATATCGGCAGCGCCAGTATCAGCACCTCCTATCAATTCGATTTGTTCGGCACCTTGCAGCGCGGCATTGAAAGCTCCCAGGCCACTGCCGATGCGGCCCAGGCGGCGTCCGATATCGCCCGTATCACCCTGGTGGCGGACGTGGTGCGCTCCTACACCCAGGTGTGTGCGGCCAACGAAGAGCTGGCGATCGCCAACGAGTCCCTCGACCTGCAAGCCCAGAGCACGCACCTGACCCAGCGCCTGCGGGATGCCGGGCGCGGTGATGAAACCCAGGTCACCCGTTCGCAAACCCAATACAAATCCTTGCGCGCCGAAATGCCGCGCTATGAAGCACTGCGCCAGGCCGGGCTGTTCCGCCTGTCGATGTTGCTGGCCAGGCCGCTGGATCAACTGCCGGCCGGCACTGCCCAATGCGCCGAGCTGCCGCACATCGCGCAGTTGTTGCCGGTGGGCGATGGCGCCACGCTGCTCAAGCGCCGCCCTGACGTGCGCCAGGCCGAACGCCAACTGGCGGCGGCCACCGCGCGCATCGGTGTGGCCACCGGCGCGCTGTACCCGGACATCAGTATCGGCGCCACCGTGGGTACCGTCGGCATCCTGGATGACCTCGGCACCCCGGCCACCAACCGTTGGGGCTTTGGCCCGCTGATCAGCTGGACGCTGCCGACCAACGGCGCCCGCGCCCGCATCCACGAAGCCGAAGCCGCGACCCAGGGCGCCCTGGCGCACTTCGACGGGGTGGTGCTCAACGCTATCCGTGAAACCCAGACGGGCCTGGCGCAATACACCGCGCAACTGCAACGCCGCGATGCCCTGGCGGATGCCGGCGCGTCGGCCAAAGAGGCGGCGGAGCAGACGCACCGGTTCTTCCAGGCCGGCCGCGCGTCGTTCCTGGCCGACTTGCAAGCTACCCGCACCTACACCGACGTGCGGGCGCAACTGGCCGCGGCGAACACCCAGGTTGCCATGAGCCAGATCGATTTGTTCCTGGCCCTGGGCGGTGGCTGGGAAAGTGGACGAACGCAAGCCACACAAGCCAGCAAACCCTGAGCTGATTGCTATGCTTTGACAGGCGGACTTACGTGATGGTCCGCTGGTCACTGCTCGCGTTTGCTCATGGGGATTCCAATAATGAAAAACCCTTATGCTCCCGCTTTCTGGTGCGTGTTCTTCGCACTGGTGTTGCTATCGGCGACTTACTTCTACGGCATCATGCTGGCCCATCAAATCGACAAGGCCATGGTGTTCCTCGACAGCGCCAGCGCGCTGATCGCGGTGCTGTCCATCGGCGTGGTGGCCTGGGCCTCCTACCAGGGCCAGCGAATCAAGCGAAGACTGCTCGAACAAGGCAAGACCCGCGTGGCGATCTGGGACACCAAGGTTGCCCTGCGCCGGGTCGAGACGGTGTTCGACCGCTACTTCTGGGGCAGCTACTGGCAGCCGGGGCGCACCTTCCAGGAAGTCATGGGCGAACTGACCGGCACACCGCTGGAAAAAAGCCTCGAAGCCCTGAAAAAACAATGCGTGATGCTTGATCGGCAAGTCGCCGACGGACGGCATTGGCTGAATAACGCCCGGGAATTATCCGACGTGGCCACTGCGATGGCGCGGGAGCGTTACCAGCTGGATTTTTATGATCCCAAGTCGGATACGCCGGGCAATGCGGTGATTCACCGTGAGTTTGAGGTGCTGGTGTATACGTGGACGGCACGGCTGAAGAGCTTTGACCATCAACTCGATGAGATCGAAACCGAGTATTCCTGAAATCTGTGGTGTCTGTACTGACGCCTTCGCGAGCAAGCCCGCTCCCACACTCGACTGCATTCCAAAGATGGAACTCACTCGAATGTGGGAGCGGGCTTGCTCGCGAAGGCACTTTACCGTTCAGCGCTGAAGTCTGCGCCTATTGAAAAATTGGGCTGCATACGCCAGCCAATGCTAATCTTCCCCGGATTTCGGCGGGCTTGAGCCGACACCCTTCGGGGTTCAGGGAAGACAGCCCACTTCACAGGATTTGATCAGGTCACTACATGAATAAGCCAGCAGTCGTTCTCTTGGGTATCGTCGTCGCCATTGGTGCAATCAGCGCAGGCGGTGCCTGGTACACCGGCAAGCAACTGGAGCCGGTGCTGCAAACCGCCATCCAGGACGCCAACAAGGAACTGCAGACCTCCATGGCCGGTGTCGACGGCACTGTGACCCTCGAACTGGTCTCCCTCGACCGTCAGCTGTTCAGCAGCACCGCCCACTATCGCCTCAAGGCCCAGGGCGCGGTGTTCGGCGAAAATCATCAGGACACCGAACTGCTGTTCGTCGACCATATCGAACACGGCCCGCTGCCGTTCTCGCGCCTGGTGTCGCTGAAGTGGCTGCCGGTCATGGCCACCAGTCACTACGAACTCGAGAAAAACCCCACCACCGAAAAATGGTTCGCTGCCAGCAAGGACGTGTCGCCCCTCAAAGGCGTGGCCAACATCGGCTATGACCGCTCGGTGACCGGCAACGTTGAACTGCTGCCCCTGGAACTCAAGGACGACAAGTCGGCCGTGAGCTTCTCCGGCGCCAACCTCGATTTCGACTCCACCGCCGAAGGCAAGAAGGTCAAGGCCAGCGGCTACATGGACAGCCTCAAGGTCTCGGTCATCGATGCCAACAACGCCAAGCTGGATGCGGAGCTGAGCGGCCTGACCATCGCCAGCAACCTGGAAAAAACCACCTTCGGTTTCTACACCGGGCAAAACACCGTCGAGCTGACCAACACCAAGGTCACCTTCGGCCCGCAGCAAGCAGTGCTGACTCTCAAGAACTTTGAGCAGAAAGACAGCAGCGAAACCAAGGACAACAACCTGGCCGGCCGCGTCGACTACAAGATCGACGAGATCGGTTACCAGGGCAAGCCAGTGGGTTCGGCGGCCATGGCCGTCAGCATGAAGAACGTCGACATCCCGTCGATGCTGGTACTGACCAAGCTCTACCAGGAAAAAGTACAGCCGGCCCAGGCCGCTGCCGCTGCTGGCCAGCCCGTGCCTGAGTTGCAACTGACCGAAGCCGAGCAGACCCTGGCCCAGGCCAACGTCGACCAACTGCTGGCTGCCAAGCCGCAAGTGGCGGTAGAAAACCTGTCGCTGAAAACCACCAATGGCGAGAGCCGCTTCAACCTGGTGGCGGACTTCGCCAAGCCGTCGAGCATGGACCTGCCGCCGGTTGAACTGGGCAAGCAAATCGTTGCGCTGCTGGACGCCAACCTGACCCTGTCCAAGCCGATGATCCAGGACGTTGCCGGCCTGCAGGCGCAGATCGGTGGTGTGACCGACCCGAAAGCCATCGAGCAGCAATCCCAGATGGCCAGCGAGATGATCAGCGGTATGGCCGTGGGTACTCAACTGGCGACCCTGGTGGGTACCGATATCGTGTCCAAGCTGCACTACGCCAACAATGAAGTGACCTTCAACGGCCAGAAAATGACCGTCGAGCAATTCATTGGTTTTGTGCTGGGCAAGTTCGGCGCGGTCAGCGGCGCTCAATAAGTTTCGGCTCAAAGTGATGTAGGCCAATTCTGAACAATTGTTCTGAATTGGCCTTTTTTGTACCCCCCTCAAGGATATTGCGCCCCGGGAAAGCTTGGCCGCGTCATCAGATGCCGGCCGCCTGGAGTGTCGTGCAGGTGAACTTATCGCTACAGCTTTCCCTGGTGAGGAAGCTGACGACATGTCGCGTAATATTCATCCGTTTATCCGCCTGGCCCTGTGCAGCCAACTGCTCTGGCCCGTCGTGGCATCGGCCGATGCGGCCTATGATTCGCTGATCAACCAGGCCCGCAGTGGCAACTATGGTCCGGCCCTCAACCTGTTGCGCCAAATGCCCGCCGAGCGCCAGACGCCGGGGCAGGTCAGCGATCACCTGTTGATTGCCAGCTGGGCGCGCCAGGACGCCGAGGTGCTGACGGTCTACGAGGCCCAGGGCCGCTCACGCACCCTCACCACCCAGGCGCTGGCCACCGTCGCCCGCACCTATCGCAACCAGCAGCGTTGGGAACCGGCGATTGCCGTGTATCGCCAGGCGTTGCTGCGCGAGCCGAATAACCCGGACTTGCAACTCGGCCTGGCCCTGACCCAGGCGGACGCCGGCCAGACCGCTGAAGCGATGCAGCGCACCCGCGCCCTGGTGGCCGCCAAGCCCGACGACGCCGACCGCCGCATGGCCCTGGGTTACGCACTGACCCGTGCCGGCTCTACCTATGACGCGCTGTTCGAATTCGACCAGGCGTTCATGCGTGCCGGCAACAAACCTGAAGTCGCCCGCGAATACATCGTCGCCCTGCAACGTGCGCGCCTGCCGGAACCGGCCCTGCGCCTCGCTGCCCGGCGCCCTGGCCTGTTGGACCCGGTCACCCAACGCCGCCTCGAAGGCGACCTGGCCGCCGAGCGCGTGCGCATGGCCGAGTTCGCGACCCGCAGTGAAAAAGAGCGCTACGTCATCGCCGACCGTGCCCTCAAGGATTACGACCAACTGCTCACCACCTGGACACCGGATGCCAACGCCCATGACGACGTGGTGCGCTGGCGCATCGACCGTCTGGGCGCGCTGAAAGCCCGGGCGCGCACCGCCGAGGTGATCCGCGACTACGAAGTGCTGAAGGGCGAAGGCGTACAACTGCCGACCTACGCCCTGCGCTGGGTCGCTGCCGCCTACCTCGACCAGCGCCAGCCGGAAAAGGCCGCGCCGCTGTATCGCCAGGCCCTGGCGGCAAGCGATGCGGACGCCGGCGATCACGTCGAAGACAGCACCGCGCTGTTCTACGCCCTGCTCGAAAACGATCAAGTGGTGGAAGCCCGCGAAGTCGCCGACAACCTGGCGAGCACCCAGAAACCCCGGGTCGAGCTCAAGGGCTTGCCCATCGGCAACCCCAACGACGCCTGGATGGACGCCCAACAATTGGCCGCCCAGGCCGGCACCTATGGCGCCGATCTGCCCGCCAGCGAAAAAGGCCTGGAAGCCCTGGTGCAACAGGCCCCGGGCAATATCGGCCTGCGCCTGGCCCAGGCCGATATGTACCGTGCCCGCGACTGGCCACGGCGCGCCGAAAACACCCTCAAGGAAACCGAAGCCCAGGCCCCGCGCGACATCGGCCTGGAGGTTTCCCAAGGCCACACTGCCCTCGATCTGCAGGAATGGCGTCAGCTCGATGCACTCACCGATGACGTGGTCGACCGCGCCCCGGACAACCGCCAGGTACAGCGCCTCAGCCGCCTGCGGGATGTGCACGACATGGCCGAATTGCGCGTCGAGGCCTACACCGGCAAAAGCAACGGCGGCGGCGATGACGGCGCGGGCGCGGTGTCCGGCAGCCGCGATTTCGGCATCGAAACCTTGCTCTACAGCCCGCCCATCGATGAAGACTGGCGCGTGTTCGGCGGGGCCGGCTACGCCACCGCCGATTTCGAAGAAGGCACCGGCCAACACCGTTGGCAGCGCCTCGGTGTAGAGCGGCGCACCCGCGACATGACCCTCGAAGCCGAGGTCTCCAACCACTCCTACGGCTTTGGCGACAAGCAGGGCGCACGCATCGCGATTGCCCGCGACATCAATGACCAATGGCAGTACGGCGGCAGTCTCGATTACCTCTCCGCGAGCACCCCGCTGCGGGCACTGAATGCCGACATTACTGCCAACGGCGGCAGCGGGTTTATCCGCTGGCGCGCCAACGAAAGCCGCGAATGGAAACTGGCCCTGAGCCCGTCCCACTTCAGCGACGGCAACAACCGCCTTGAAGCTCTGCTCACCGGTCGCCAGGGCGTGTACAGCTCGCCGGGGGTGCAAGTCGACCTGGGCCTGGAAGTCGGCACCAGCCGCAACACCAAGGAAGACACGCCGTACTTCAACCCGCGCTCGGACTTCAGCGTGCTGCCCACGGCCACCGTCAACCACGTGCTCTACCACCGCTACGAAACCCAGTGGAGCCAGCAGTTCCAGGTGGGGGCGGGCACCTACAGCCAGCGCGACTACGGTACCGGCGGCGTTGCACTGGTGGGCTACGGCCAGCGGTTTCGCTGGAACGACGTGCTCGAAACCGGCGCCAACCTCAGCTGGATCAGCCGACCTTATGACGGTGAGCGCGAAAGCGACCTGCGCCTGATCGTCGACCTCACCTACCGCTTCTAGAAGAGTCCGATCATGCCTGTCTTGTCCCGTTGCCTGTTGGCCCTGGGGTTAATGCTGAGCAGCGCTTGCGCCCAGCAACCCGCACCTTTCACTCCACCCGCCGAGCGGCTCAAGCCTGCCAGCGAAGCGGCGTGGCCGAAGAACCATTTCCTCGGTATCGCCTACCACGACATCGAGGACCGCGACCCCGATCAGGCTGTCGTGGCCGTGCGCACCGAACGTTTGATCGAGCAGTTGGCGTGGCTGCGGGAAAACGGCTACCAGCCCGTCACCGTCGACCAGATTTTGGCGGCCCGCAACGGCGGCCCGGAGTTGCCGGCGAAGGCGATCATGCTCAGCTTCGATGACGGCTACGCGAGCTTCTACACCCGTGTGATGCCGATCCTGCGCAGCTACAACTGGCACGCGCTGCTGGCGCCGGTGGGTTCGTGGGTGGATACGCCGCTGAACCAGCCGGTGGATTTCGCCGGCACACCACGCCCGCGTTCGGACTTCCTGACCTGGCAGCAGGTGCGCGAAATCGCCCAGTCCGGCCTGGTGGAAATCGCCGCGCACACCGACGCCAATCACAAGGGCGTGCTGGCCAACCCACAGGGCAACCTGCAACCGGCCGCCACCACCCGACGCTTTGACCCGGCGACCCATCGCTACGAAACCGAAGCCCAGTTCCAGGCGCGGATGCGCACCGACGTGACGGCGATCTCCAACAAGATCCGCGCCGTCACCGGCAAGGCGCCGCGCGTGTGGGTGTGGCCTTACGGCGCTGCCGATGGCACCTCGCTGGCGGTGGTGGGCGAGCAGGGTTACCAGATGGCCCTGACCCTGGAAGACGGTCTCGACAGCCTCGGCAACCTGATGAGCAGCCCGCGCTTCCTGGTGGCCTCCGACCCGGACGGCGAACACTACGCCAACGCCATCGTCGCGACCCAGACTGAAGCCCCGCTGCGGGTGCTGCATGTGGACCTGGACAACGTCTACGACCCGGACCCGGAACAGCAGGTGCGCAACCTCGACAAACTGATCCAGCGCGTGGTCGACATGGGTGCCAGCACCGTGTTCCTGCAGGCTTTCGCCGACCCCAAGGGCGATGGCCTGGTGCGTTCGCTGTACTTCCCCAACCGCCATTTGCCGGTGCGCGCCGACCTGTTCAACCGCGTCACCTGGCAACTGCGCACCCGGGCCCACGTGAACGTATTTGCCTGGATGCCGGTGCTCAGTTTCGCCCTCGATTCGAAGCTGCCCCGCGTTACCCGTTGGGACCCGCAAACCGGCAAGGTCGCCATCGACCCGGACCAGTACCAGCGCCTGTCGCCGTTCGATCCGAAAGTGCGGCAGGTCATCGGTGAGATCTACGAAGACCTGGCGCGCACCAGTGCCATCGACGGCGTGCTGTTCCACGACGACGCGGTGCTGTCGGACTTCGAAGACGCCAGCCCGCTGGCGCTCAAGGCCTACGCCGCCAATGGCCTGCCGGACACCATCGAAGCCCTGCGCGCCGACCCTGCGGTGATGCAGCGCTGGACGCGTTTCAAGAGCCGCTACCTGATCGACTTCACCCATGAGCTGACGGCCAAGGTCCGCAAGCTGCGCGGCCCGCAGGTGCAGACCGCACGCAATATCTTCGCCGAACCGATGCTCAACCCGGGCAGCGAAGCCTGGTTCGCGCAGAACCTTGACGACTTCCTCACCAGCTACGACTGGACTGCGCCGATGGCCATGCCGCTGATGGAAGGCCAGGACCTCAAAGGCTCCAACGCCTGGCTGGAAAAGCTCGTGGCCACCGTCAAGGCCCGCCCCGGCGCTCTGCAACGCACGGTCTTCGAGTTGCAAGCCAAGGACTGGCGCACTTCGGCCGCCCCCGATCTGGACGGTGCACAAATGGCCGAGTGGATGGGCGTGCTCAAGCGTCAGGGCGTGACCAGTTTTGGCTACTACCCCGACAACTTCCTGGAGAATTCGCCGGATCTGAAAACCGTGCGTCCGGCCCTTTCCAACCAGTGGAATCCTTGACTCATGTTCGACAGAATCCTCGCGCTTATCGTCTTGTCATTGGTATTGGGTGTGCCCCTTGGGCTGATCTTTTTGGTCACCGGGCAGTTCCTGATGGACTTCGTATTCTTCTATCCGCTGTTCATGTCCGGCTTGTGGATCGCTGGCGGCCTGTACTTTTGGCTGCACTGGGAGCGCCATTGGCCGTGGGCGGATGACACGCCGGCGCCGGTGCTGGCCGGTGAGCCGCTGATCTCGATCCTGATCCCTTGCTACAACGAAGGCGACAACGCCGCCGAAACCATCGGCGCCGCGTTGGCCCAGCAATACCGCAACATTGAAGTGATCGCGATCAACGACGGCTCCAGCGACAACACCGCCGCCGTGCTCGATGCGCTGGCGCTGAAAGAGCCGCGCCTGCGGGTGCTGCACCTGGCGCAAAACCAGGGCAAGGCTGTGGCCTTGCGCATGGGCGCGGTAGCAGCGCGCAGCGAATACCTGGTGTGCATCGACGGCGATGCGTTGCTCTCGCCGAACACTGCGGCGTACCTGGTGGCGCCGATGCTCGACAACCCGCGCCTGGGGGCCGTCACCGGCAACCCGCGGATTCGCACGCGCTCCACCTTGATCGGGCGGGTGCAGGTGGGCGAGTTCTCTTCGATCATCGGCTTGATCAAGCGCACCCAGCGGGTCTTCGGGCGGATCTTCACCGTCTCCGGCGTGGTGGTGGCGTTTCGGCGGGCGGCCCTGGACCGGGTCGACTACTGGAGCACCGACATGATCACCGAAGACATCGACGTGAGCTGGAAGCTGCAACTGGACCACTGGAGCATCTTCTACGAGCCTCGCGCGCTGTGCTGGATCCTGATGCCGGAAACCCTCGGCGGCCTGTGGAAGCAACGCCTGCGCTGGGCCCAGGGCGGCGCTGAAGTGCTGTTCAAAAATATTCGTGGCATCTGGCAATGGCGCCATCGCTACCTGTGGCCGCTGCTGTTCGAGTACTGCCTGTCCACCGGTTGGGCCTTCACCTTTTTGCTCTCGGTGATTTTCTGGGCCGTGGGCAAGGTGGTGACGCTGCCCGCCGCCATCGCCGTCGACTCGCTGATGCCGCCGGCCTTCACCGGCCTGCTGCTGGCGGTGGTATGCCTGGTGCAGTTCGCGGTGAGCATCATGATCGACCGGCGCTATGAAAAGGGCCTGTGGAAAACCCTGTTCTGGACCGTCTGGTACCCGTTGGTGTTCTGGCTGGTGAGCCTGTTCACCACCCTGGTCAGCTTCCCCAAAGTGTTGTTCCGCCAACACCAGAAACGCGCGCGCTGGGTCAGCCCGGATCGCGGTATCAAAGCCCCCACTACGGATGTGCAGCCATGAACCTGATCCGAACCCAACAGCGCCCGGTGATGTGGGCCATCGACGTATTCCTGACCCTGCTGGCCTGGGCCGGGCTGATTATCCTGCTGGTGCGCGGGCTGGTGCCGATGCTCGACAGCCACGGCGGCCCGCGGATCGATGCGCCGATTTTCGCGGCGCTGGATACCTTGCAGATCTACCTGTGGATTGCCGTCTTCAACGCGATGGTACTGATCAGTTGGGCACGCTACCAGCAGCGACGTGGCAAGCACTTTGCCCAGCGGCGCTCGGCGGCCAAGGCCTTGAGCGACCAGCATTTGAGCGACAGCTTCAGCCTGGGGGAAGGTGACCTGGAGCAACTGCGCCGCCCGGGTGTGCTGGTGATTCATAACGACCACGAAGGGGGTGTGCAGGAAGTGACAGCCCATGTGTCCCGGCATGTGGAGCGGCCAGGGTTGAAGTTGGTGGCGGGGCAGGAGCGGACCAAGGAGGTTGGTTAACCGGGATATCGAAAAATGGGATCCAATTCACAAAATAACCGCGAACTTTTCTCATCTTTTGGCTACTAACCAGTCTTGATACCGCATTGATGGCCAAGTAATGGCAATTGTAAGCGCCACCATTGGAGGTGTATCAAAACTGTTACCGCTTGTCGGAATAAAAATTCCAATTGCAAGCAATTAAACGTTGCATGATTTATTTATTGTTAATAATCAGCAACTTATATGCCTGTTAAACATAACTTCCCACTAAGCCAGAATCTTGGCCCACCGGAAGTTCGATGTTAGTTTGCCGGCCCCCGCTTTTTCGACGGATCGAACATGTCTTTATTATTGCCACGGACTCGGCTGCTGCTGGGCGTTTGCCTGCTGACTTGCTTCGCACTCAATAGTGCGACGGCTGCGCCCACGCCTGGCGATCAGGACCTGATCCGCGACCGGCAAAACCGTCTGCTGGAAGAACAGCGCCGGCGCCTTGAAGACCTCAAGGAACTGCCCGGCAAAGAAGCCAAGCCCGAAGCGCCTGCCACCCCGGCCGACACCCGTTGCTTCCCGATCAAAGACATCGAACTCAAGGGTGCCGACAGCCTGCCTGCACCGGACCGCGAGCGCCTGCTCAAGCCGTATATCGGCCAGTGCCTGGGCGTCTCCCAGCTCAACCAAGTGCTCAAGTCGATCACCGACTACTACATCGACAAAGGCATGGTTACCAGCCGTGCTTACTTGCCGCAGCAGGACCTTTCCACCGGCCACCTCCAGGTGTTGGTGGTGGAAGGCAAGCTCGAAGGCTTGAAGGGCGCCGACGGCAGCAACCTGTCCCCGCGCGAGCTGGCCATGGCCTTCCCCGGCAAGGTCGGCGAGCAGCTCAACCTGCGGGAAATCGAGCAGTTGGTGGACCAGTTGAATCGCTTGCCGTCCAAGCAGGCGCAAATGGAACTGACCCCCGGCAGCCAGGTGGGCGGCAGTGAAGTGCAGGTCAGGAACGTCCCGCAGAAGCCCTGGCGCGCCAGCCTGTCGCGCAATAACGACGGGCAGAAAAGTACCGGCGAACAGCAGTGGGGCGCCGGCCTTGAGTGGGACAGCCCCCTGGGCCTGGCCGACCAGTTGGTGTTGCGCGGCGGCCACGATGCCGTCAGCGACCACCAGAAAACCTCGAAAAACACCATGCTCTACTACAACGTGCCGTGGGGCTGGTGGAACTTCAGCTACACCTACAGCGAGAGTGATTACCGCGCTCTGGGTTACGCCGACACCTTCAAGTTCAAGCAATCTGGCGACAACGAAAACCACCAGTTGCGCGCCGAGCGCGTGATCCATCGCGACGACGTCAGCAAGACCTCGGTCAACGTCGGCCTGGCCCACCTGCGCACTAACAACTACATCAACGACGCTCACCTCGAAACCAGCAGCAACCGCCTCAGCGAGCTGCAACTGGGCATCAACCACGGCCGCCGCATCGGCAATGCCTTCGTCAACCTCGACCTGGGCATGCAGAACGGTATCGGCGCCTTCGATGCCCAAGCTGAAAACGAGCGCGATCAGTACGGCAATCGCCTGCCCAACGCGCGCTACCGCAAATACACCGCCACCGTCAGCTACCTGCAGCCGTTCACGCTATGGGGTGAGTCGTTCAGTTTCTCCAGCCTGGCCACCGGCCAACGCAGTGAAGACATTCTGTTCAGCCCCCAGCGCATGAGCCTCGGCGGCTCGGCCTCGGTGCGCGGTTTCAAAGACCAGCAGCTCACCGGCGACAGCGGCGGCTACTGGCGCAACGACGTGCGCTGGGCGCGCCCGGTGACCTGGGACTGGATGCGCCCGGCCTTTGCCGAATACGGCGCCAGCGTCGGCTACGACCAGGGTGTGATCAGCAATGGCCGCTACAACGACAACGTGCACGGCCGGGTCTCGAGCAACTCGTTGGAGTTGTTCGCCCGTGGCAAATACGTCAGCACCAGCGTGACCTTTGCCCATTCCCTGGAACGCCCGGCAGTGATGAGCGAGCGCGAAGCGCCGATCTACTTCCGCATGGATTTCTTCCTGTAATTCAACGCCCCGTTACATCGAGAATATGACAATGGATGTTCGCCACTTTGCCTTCCTGGCCCGCCAACCTTCTGCTGCGCTGAAACCGCGAGACTCGTTCTTCGGCCTGCCCAAGCGCGGTTTGGTGCTGATCCTGGCCAACGCGCTGTTCTGGCAGCCGCTGCTGGCTCAGGCCGGAGGCATTGTGGTCAGTGCGCCGGGCACCACCGTCGGCCAGGCCGGCAATGGCGTACCGGTGGTGAACATCGCCACCCCCAATGGCAGTGGCTTGTCCCATAACCAATTCAAGGACTACAACGTCGGCCCCAACGGCGTGATCCTCAACAACGCCAACGGCCCCATGACGAACACCCAGCTGGGTGGCTACATCGTCGGCAACCCCAACCTCAAGGGCGGCGCGGCCAGCGTCATCCTCAACGAAGTCAACGGCGGCAGCCCCAGCCAACTGCGCGGCTACACCGAAGTGGCGGGCCAGTCGGCCAAGGTCATCGTCGCCAACCCGTACGGCGTCACGTGCAGCGGTTGCGGCTTTATCAACACCCCCAACGTGACCCTCACCACCGGCAAACCGGTGCTCGACGCCAGCGGCCAGTTGCAGCGCTACCAGGTTGACGGCGGCGCCGTGACCATCGACGGCGAAGGCTTGAATGCCAGCAACGTCGACCGCTTCGAAATCATCACCCGCTCGGCCAAGATCAATGCGCAGATCAACGCACGAGAATTGACCGTCATTGCCGGGCGTAACGACGTCGATGCCAAAAGCCTGAAAGCCACCGCGCGCGCCGATGACGGCAGTGCCAAGCCCGAGCTGGCCATCGACTCCTCGGCGCTGGGCGGTATGTACGCCGGTGCGATCAAACTGGTGGGCACCGAAGCCGGCGTGGGTGTGAAGCTCGACGGTACGCTGGCCGCCAGTGGCGGCGATATCCAGCTGGATGCCAACGGGCGCCTGAGCATGGCGCAGACGGCGACCACCGGTAACCTCAAGGTCACCGCGCAGAACGTGAACCTGACCGACAAGGTCTACGCCGCCGGCAATGTGCAGGTGAGCGGTGCTGAAGAACTGGTCAACCAGAAGAGCCTGGCCGCTGGCCAACGCATCGAACTCAACGCCACCACCGTCACCAACCCGGGCATCATCGAAGCAGGCGTGCAGGCCGATAACAGCCGCAATGCCACCGGCGATGTGGTGGTGAATACGCAAACCCTGAACACCAGCGGCAACGTCCTGGCCAGCCGCTCGCTGAGCGCCACGGCCACCCGGGAACTGAACAACCAGGGCGCAGTGATCCAGGGTAAAACCGTCACGCTGAACAGTGCCAGACTGACCAACCAGGGCGCCACCGCGCGGGTGTATGGCGAGCAAGCGCTGGCGATCAACGCGCCGGCCATCGTCAACCTCGGCGGGTTGATTCGCTTCGGTGCCGATCAGGCGGCAACGCTGCAAACCGATTCGCTGGATAACCGCCAGGGCCATATCCAGGTCGCGGGCGGCAGCTTGACGCTCAACAGCGGCACGCTGAACAACACCGGCGGGCAGATTGTCGCGGGCAACCTCGGTGTAACAGCGGACACGATCAACAACCAGAACGGTTTCCTGGTTGCCGACGCCGTGACGGTCAACGCCGCCCGCCTCGACAACAGTGCCAAGGGCTTGATCAGTGCCGAGAAAGGCGCGCTCAACCTCACCGTCACCAACACTTTCAACAACAGCCAGGGTCATGCCCAGGCTGGCACTGACTTGAACCTGCGCGCCGGTGACGTCGCCAACCAGGACGGCAAGCTGGTGGGTGGGCAACTCACCGCTACCCTCGGCAGCCTCAGCAACAACGACGCAGGTGTACTCAGCGCGGATGCCGGCAAGTTGACCTTGACCGTCGCCCAACAGCTGAACAACGCCAAAGGTCACTTGCAGGCCGCCCAGGGCGACATCGAGCTGCACGCCGCGAGCCTGGATAACCAGGGCGGCGCCATCATCGGCAAGCAGTTGCTGCTGGATGCGCGAAGCGGGCAGATCGACAACCGCGCCGGGCGTATCGTCGGTGACCAACTGGACGTGCGCGCCGGCAGCCTCGACAACCGCAGTGCCGGGTTGCTGGCCGGTGGTGTGCCGGGTGTGAGCGTGGTGCTGAACGACCAATTGCTCAATACCCAGGGCCGTATTCAAAGTGAGGGTGACCTGCTGCTGACCGGCAACCGCCTGGGCAACAGCGCCGGGATCCTGCTGGGCAAGGCCCTCACTGTCACCGCGCAAGACCTCGACAACAGCAGCAAGGGCGCGCTGGTCAGCAATGACGGCGACATCACCCTCAACATCAGCAACCTGCTGACCAACACCAACGGTGTGATCGACGCCGCCGAACGCAGTGTGCTGGTCAAGGCCTTGACCACCCTCGACAACCAGAGCGGCACCTTGCGGGGCAAGCGCCTGGATATCGCGGCGCAAACCCTCGACAACGACCAGGGCCAACTCCTGGCCGGCAATCAGGGCGTGAGCTACCGCGGCCAGGACCTGAGCAATCGCCAGGGCATGATCCTCAGCGGTGGTGCGGCGGTCGACCTGACGCTGGGCACCTTGAACAACCAGGGCGGCACCGTGCAGGGCGATAGCTTGACGGTGACAGCCGACAGCGTCGACAACAGCCAAGACGGTACCAAGGCCGGCGCGTTGACCGCCTTGAAGAGCGACCTGCAACTGACGGTCGAGGCCTTGACCAACCGGGGCGGCAAACTGTTCGGCAAGGAGCACGTCACCGTCTCCGGCGCCACCCTGGACAACAGCGCCAACGGCCAGATCAGCGGCAATCAGCTCAGCCTGACCTCGCGTACCCAACTGACCAACCAAGGCGGCCTGATTGAGTCCAACCAGGGCCTGACCTTCAATGGCGGCAACCTCGACAACAGCGCGGGCGGCCAACTGCGGGCGATGGAAGGCGCCAGCAGCACGCTGACGGTCACCGACCAACTGAATAACCAGAACGGCATTCTTGAATTCGGCAGCCAGGCCTTCAGCCTCAGCGCCGGGCATCTGAATAACCAGGCCGGGCAACTGCAGCACGCTGGCACCGGCGTGTTCAGCCTCAATACCAGCAGCCTCAGCGGCAGCCAGGGCAGCATCAATGGCCTGGGCACCGCCGACTGGTCGTTCGGCCGGGTCGATGGCCTCGGCCGTGTGCAACTCAATGAAGCCTTGCACTACACCAGCACCCAGGGCCTGAGCCTCAAGGCCGGCGACCGCCTGGCCAGCGCCAAGGGGCTGATCCTGGATGTCGCCAGCCTGGATAACGCGGGCGAGTTGCTCAGCGACGGTGACCTGACTGTCAACCTGACCGGCGACATGACCAACAGTGGCCGCCTTTCGGCCCAGCAAAAACTGAGCGTGGTCGCCAACAACCTCAGCCAGAACGGCGGGCGTTTGGCCGGCGGCACCACCACCCGCATCACCCTGGGCGGTACGCTGGATAACCTCGGCTACCTCACCGCACGCCAGCAACTCGACATTGCCGCCGCACAGATCAACAACCGCGGCACCCTCGGTTCACAAGGCAACGTCAACCTCAGCGCCAGCAATGGCATCAGCAATAGCGCGGACACGCTGCTGTTCAGCGGCGGCGATCTGACCCTGCGCGGGAACAGCTTCAGCAACCTGTACGGCGACGTCTACAGCAAGGGCAACCTGAGTTTCGCGGCGCTCGATGGCGGCATGGCGGCGGGCTTCAGCAACCTTTCCGGTACGGTTGAAAGCGAAGGCAATATCGGCATCAGTGCGCGGAATGTGGAAAACGCCAAGGCTGAATTCGAGTTGGGCCAGACCGTCACCACCGGCAGCCTCAATTGGCAGTGCGGCCAGCACTGCGGCGGGCACGACTCGTTCAAGCGCGGTCAAATCACCATCAACCAGACCTACCTTGAATCCGCGATCAAGGACTCGGCCTCTGCGCGCCTGGTGGCGGGCAAAGACCTGCTGATCCAGGGCGACAACGTCCAGAACCGCTATAGCCTGCTGGCGGCGAATGGCAACCTGAGCATCACCGCCAACGACCTGCTCAACCAGGGCGCCGCGACTCGCACCGGGCAGAACACCATCGTCATCGGCACCCCGCAGCGCATCGACACCGATGAGTGGGACCGGATGGAATACATCGACGTGCCCGCCTTCAACGCAGCAGTGGCAGCGGGTAATTTCGATGAAGCACGCTTTGAGGTGCTCAAGGCCCGGTCGAGCGACTGGCGTTTCTCCGAACAAAGCAACGTCACCACCTGGACCGACAACGGCGGCCCGGGCTACACCGCGACGATACAGGCCGGTGGCGCGGTCAACCTCAACGTTGCGCGCACCCTGCAAAATGGCACGTTGCACACCAACACCCTGGAGCAACTGACCGGCACCCTCGGTGACGACCAGACCGGCATCCCCGTCGGCGGCATCAACATCAACCTGAGCAAGCACGTCAACGACGCCACCGCCCAGGCGCCGAGCAGCGTATTGCCGGTGACCAGCATCGCGCCCGACGGCCGCTACGTACCCGTGGACTACACCGGCGAGTCCTTCACCCCGGTCGATCCCACCACCGCGCCCGGCTTCCAGTTGCCCAAGGGCGACTACGGCCTGTTCATCAAAAACGCCGACCCCACCAGCCACTACCTGATCGAGACCAACCCGAACCTCACCACTGTGGCGGGTTTCTTCAGCTCCGACTACATGCTCGGCAAGCTCGGCTACAGCCCCGACAACGCCTGGCGTCGCCTGGGTGACGGGCAATACGAGTCACGGCTGATCCGCGATGCCGTGCTGGCGCAAACCGGGCAACGCTTCCTCGCCGGTGGCCTGACCAGCGACTACGACCAGTTCCGCTACCTGATGGACAACGCCCTGGCCAGCAAGGACGCCTTGCGCCTGAGCGTCGGCGTGTCCCTCACTGACCAGCAAGTCGGCGCCCTGACCCACGACATCGTGTGGATGGAAAACCGCGTGGTCGACGGCCAGACCGTGCTCGTGCCGGTGCTCTACCTGGCCCAGGCCGACTCCCGCAACGTGCGCGGCAACAGCCTGATCCAGGGCCGTGACCTCAACCTGATGACCGGCGGCGACCTGATCAACGTCGGCACCCTGCGCGCCAGCAACAACCTCTCGGTGGCCAGCAGCGGCAGCCTCTACACCGGCGGCCTGATCGAGGCCGGCAACAACCTCAGCCTGCTGGCCCAGGACAGCATCCGCAATTCCATGGCTGGCGAGATACGCGGCACCCAGGTCAGCCTCACCACCCTGAAGGGCGACATTACCAACGACAACACCGCCATCCAGGTGCGCCAGGGCGCCGGCATGCGCACCCTCACCGACAGCAGCGTCAGCACCATCACCGCCCGCGAAAACCTGGCCATCGACGCTGGCCGCGACCTCACCAACCACGGTGCACTCACCGCCGGCGGCGATGCCGACCTGAAAGCCGGGCGCGACCTCAACCTGATCGCCGTCAGCGACACCAGCGAGATCCACGCCTTCAGCGACGGCGGACACAAATCCACCATCACCACCGACGTGAAAAACCAAGCGGCCACGGTCACGGCCGGCGGCAACCTGAGCATGGTGGCGGGGCAAGACGTCAACATCATCGGCAGCAACGCCACCGCGGGTAAGGACCTGAACATTCAGGCCGGGCGCGATTTCAACGTGGCGTCTGTCAGCGATGTGCACAACGTCGAAGGCAAGGAAAAAGACGGCAAGAAACGCATTAAGACCGCGGATGAGCAGACCACGCAGTTAGCCAGTGTGCTGACGGCGGGCAGGGACTTTACGAGCCAGGCCGGGCGCGACACCACGCTGGTGGCGAGCAAGATCAGTGCGGGGAATGAGGCTTATCTGTATAGCGGGGATAAGTTGAATTTGCTGGCGGCGCAGAACAGTACTCATACGTTGTATGACATGAAGGAGAACGGTGGCTGGGGCGCGAAGAAAGAGCAGCGAGACGAAGTAACCCGCACCACGAACGTTGGGACCGAGATCAAGACTGGCGGCAACCTCACGTTGATCAGCGAAGGTGACCAGCGTTACCAGGTCGCGAAGCTTGATAGTGGTAATGACATCATTCTTAACAGTGGCGGGGCCATCGTCTTTGAAGGCGTCAAAGACCTTCATGACGAGAGCCATACCAAGAGCAAGGGTGACCTCGCTTGGTTCAGCGCCAAAGGTAAAGGCAACACTGACGAAACGCTGCGCCAGAGTGAAATGATCGCTCAAGGGCAGGTCGTTATCAAAGCTGTCGACGGATTGAAGATTGATGTCAGGCAGATCGATCAGCAAACCGTTAGTCAGACCATCGATACCATGGTCAAAGCCGATCCGAATCTGGCTTGGCTCAAGGATGCTGAAAAGCGCGGTGACGTGGACTGGCGCCAAGTCAAAGAGATCCACGATAGCTTCAAATACAGTAACTCCGGTTTAGGTGCGGGCTCGCAGATTGTAATAGCAATTCTGATGGCCGCATTTGTCGGGCCGTTGGCAATGACTGCGGCTGCAGGTGCTGGAGCAGGCGTCGCTGTCGCGGCAGGTGCGGGAGCCGTAGCGGCAGGCGCTGCGACCAATGCGACGGTTAGTGTCGTTAATAATCGTGGCAACTTAGGGGCGGTGTTCAAGGATGTCACCTCTTCGGATGCTTTGAAGGGGTATACGATTTCCGGTGTGACCGCTGGATTGACCGCAGCTTATTTTGATGGCTGGACCGGAACTCATACTGATCAGGCGACTAAGCAAATAACGGGGCCACAGCTCAACACATGGACTGGTGTAGGGCAGTTTGCCGCGAACCAGACATTGCAAGGCGGTACTTCAACGCTGTTGAGTAAAGCATTGGGGCAGGGCGGCAGTGGGAGTGAGGCGCTGAAAACTGCGCTATTCAATACCCTGGCAGCGGCCAGCTTCAATGCCGTCGGCGACTACACGAAAAAGTGGAACATCGAAAACGGTTCAATTCCCAAGATCGCGATTCATGCGATGGTCGGTGGCCTCTTGGCCGAAGCAACGGGTGGAGATTTCCGTACAGGCGCATTGGCAGCCGGCGCCAATGAGGCACTGGTCGTACAGCTTAACGACATCGTGAAGGGCGACAAGACATTGTTGTCCATGAGTTCTCAACTGGTCGGTGTTTTAGCTGCGGCCACACAAAAAGATGCAGATGCTAGCAAATTGGAGAAGGGTGGCTGGGTGGCGAAAAATGCCACGCAGTACAACCACCAGCTTCACAAGTCTCAAGCCGATGCGTTGGATGAACAGCGACGGTTCCATCCGGAAAAGGCTGATCGTTTGAATGCGGCGGCCTGCGCTTTGGTTAGTTGCGCAGAGTCGATCCCGACCAACGATGAAACCTATAAGGACTTCAAGGCACTTCAGGATCGCGGCGCCACTTTTAGTGAGGAGATCGCGTTACTTGAGGCGACCGGCCAGTTTGGTGGCCGTAGTTGGCAGGATTGGAGCGACGATACGCTCAATGCTCACGGCAAGGCGGTGCAGGTCGTTGGAGCAAGCAAAGACACTGCCCTTGGCCTAGTCGGAGGGGCTACTGCATATACCGGGATGGTGATGTCGTCACCCGCATGTGTTGGCGTTGTTACCTGTGCCTTACCCATCGGCTTAGGAGCGCTTGGCACCACCTCGATGGTGGGGGCATGGGATTCTGCTAGCCGGATTACGGCGGATTTTAAATCCAATGAGCCCGACCGAGTGCTAGCTTCTTTCTTTCCGGAAACCTTTCCAGGAGAGTCGAGCGTAACGTCTGACCTGGCATGGAGCACGGCGAAATCCGCAGCTCAGGCGGCTCTGTTTGGCGGCGCGAGTAAATACTTTAATGGTAAGTTAGCTGGAGAGCTTGCCAGTGGTGCAAAAGGGCTAGGTTCTGCTGGTACGGGCACGACGGCGGGTAGTAATGTTGCAAGTACGACGCCTAAAGTTGATGTTTTTTGGAATAAAACAACAGTTCTAGATAGGACTGTTTATCAACGTAACGACCTCTTTGACCCAGAGGCCCTATCGACCTGGAGAGTACGAGGTAAAACTGTTGAAGGCTCAAACCTTGAGAGGATGGCCTCGGGTCGAGCACCAATTGGGTATGATGGGAAATCAGTTGAGTTACATCATCTCTCGCAAACTGAAGTTAATGGATTCGCTGGTACTCGTGGTTCACTTGCAGAAGTTGGTTCTGTTTTCCATAGCCAGAATAGCAGTGTTCTTCATGTCCCATCCAATGCCGCTCAAAGCTTTAGGTATACTCGTTACAAAGACTCTGCAGAATACAGAAACCCTACGACTGACTATGTTTCAGTTCCTACGGATTTGAATGCAAAAACATTGACAAAGCAGGCTAAAGAGTTTAACTCTTATCAGTCGGATTATTGGAAGTTGCGGGCTCGGAGCGGGGAGTAATTAGGCGTGGATTATTCGAGAATAATTAATCTTATTAAAGAGTCGGATTACGTTGAGTTTGCTGATTATGGTGACGGGATTGCTGATGAGTGGATTTATAAAGCTGAAGCTCGTCTTGGGTTGAAGTTGCCTGATAGCTATAAATGGTGGCTGAAGTGTTATTCTGGCGGGGAAATATCTGGGGAGGAGATTTATAGTATCTACGAAATGGATTTTGATAGTGTAAGGGGGGGGGATATCGTTTATATGTCAATCGTTAACGGTCGAAATGGGTTGTGTGGGAAGGAGAGGCTATTTATCTGCGAACCGCCGGGTGCAGGGGAATCATTTTATTTTGCCACGGACGATGGTCTTAATGATGGAGAGTATCCTGTTTATAGGCTTGAACTTTCTGATCAAACTTCTAGTTTGTATGCGAAAAACTTTATCGATTTCTTAGAAAAAAGAATAATGTCTTTCAGTTGAATAACGATTCTGCGTTTAAAAAATGGTTGAGAAAGGCTCGGTGCAAAAGCGACAGGAGAATTAGCTAGTTCTGGTGGGAAACCCACTGTTGAGTTATTTGGTGGGAAGAATGCTCAAACTCCTGGTGCTATAAACGTGGATGTCCGAGCAGATATTCAGTCTGGTATTCGAGCGGACGCAACGAAACTTCCTTTCAAGGATAGTTCGGTGGGAGAGATTGTTGCTAGTAACCCATTCATTCCCAAGAGTGCAGGTGGTACTAACTCAATGATGGATTTTCTTCCGGAAGCTACTCGCGTGGTTGAGCCTGGTGGAAAGATATTTGTCAACGCAAATGCTGCGAACCCTTACGTGCGTAAAGGGGACGGATTTATTTAAATATTTAAAAATCCAGATGAGTTGATTAAATAAATCCGTCCCCTTTGACCCCAAAACCTTCATCCCGATAAAAAATTGAGGCCTGTCGAAAATGTTGCCATTCAAGTTTGTGGACATCCCGCCTTCATATGACGCGGCCGAGGTTTTTTATGTGCGGATTGACCCGTCCATTGGGATTGCAGAGGAATTGATAAGATCGCTGTATTACCTGCTTTGGTTGCCGGGGTATTTTGGATTTAACTGGGATGCCTTATATGATTGCTTAAGAGATCTTAGCTGGATTCCATGCCACAAAATCGTCCTTGTACATGTGACTCTTCCAGAATTGCCAAGAGAGGATCTACAGGTATACCTTGAGATTCTACGTGATGCGGTCTTTGATTGGATTGGTGACGAAGGGCACGAGATAGAAGTAGTCTTCAGAGAAATTGATAGGCTTACGGTCGAGGATCTGCTAGACAAATAGCTTAAGCCGCTGGTGCAAAAGCAACTGGGGCCGCTGGCGGTGACGCTGAAAAGATTGTCACAGTCAGCAAAAGCCGCTTTCCTGAATCAGCGCAACACATCGAAGATGCTATTGACGCGGGTAAGCCTGGTACTCTGACCATAGATCGCGCGAATGCAGCATCACGCAGGCGTGACTCTTTGCGCGGTACTGAAACCAAGCCAGGCCTTGATCGTGATGAATATCCACCTGCAATGTTTCAAGAGGGTGGTCAAGGTTCCTCCGTAAGACATATCAACCCTAGCGACAATCGCGGGGCTGGTGCCTGTGTTGGTGCTCAATGTAGAGAGTTACCAAACGGAACGAAGATTCGAATAGATGTGGTGGATTAGAATATGTCCAGCTTGGAAAAATTGTTATCGAATGCAAGCTCATCTTTGAGTGATCATGCGCCGGAAATTTCTGGGCCGTCACATAGATTGGCCGGTGCTTTATCTGATCAACTTTTAAGGATGCTGGTTCAACGCAATGGCTTCTACGCCCTAGAAAGCGCTTTACATGTGTTTCCCACACATTCTAGTCAGGACGAAATTGGTCTTCGTGATTGGAATGA
Organism: Pseudomonas sp. 21615526; assembly: GCF_013386245.1. Classification (NCBI taxonomy): domain Bacteria; kingdom Pseudomonadati; phylum Pseudomonadota; class Gammaproteobacteria; order Pseudomonadales; family Pseudomonadaceae; genus Pseudomonas; species Pseudomonas sp. 21615526. The sequence goes on from NZ_JACAOM010000060.1 coordinate 60,120, forward strand.
AGATACTCTTTGGCGCGGTGCTTATAAGGGTATTGCCGATGGTTGCTTATTTTTTGCTGAAGACATTTTCGGTGGGCAGTTCTGTATTAAAGATAACAAGATTTATATTTTTGACCCGGAAACCGGGGCACTAGAGTATTTGGCCGACGATATTGAAAGCTGGGCAAAAATAATACTTAGTGATTATGAGGCGCTCACGGGCTACCCGTTAGCGCATCAATGGCAAAAGAAAAATGGTCAGCTTCCCACAGGAAAACGTTTGTTGCCGAAGGTGCCATTCGTGCTGGGAGGAGAGTTTGTGCTGGATAATATGTATATGGCAGATGCTGTGGAGGGGATGAGGTTTAGGGCTGATATTGCCCGCCAAATTAAAGACTTGCCAGACGGAGCTGAGATTAAACTAAAAACTGATAGTTAAGTGGTTAGAGTTATATGAAGAAGTCTGTGTAGACCATCATTATTGCGAATGCGGGTATTGGTGGTCTAGCCCCTATTTACAATAAGCGTAAAGGGTGCGAACTTATTTAAATATTTAAGGTAAAGGTAAGGTAAAGGGGGCGGATTTATTTAAATGTTTAAAGCTTCAGATGAGTTGATTAAATAAATCCGTCCCCTTTGAACTCTATTCACCCCTCAATAAATTACCCATAACAGCTTGATATATGAGCCTAGGAGTTATCTTGAAGAATCTTTTGCTAGCCTTCTTTTCAACTTTGTTCCTGAGCGGCTGCGGCTCCACTGCCTATGAGAAGCCTATTCCTTACGATCAGGCAACCACCGCACGCATCCGTCTTTTCGGTAATAACGGTTTGCCGGTTGCCATCAATCCAGGACAAGACTGCACTTCGAGTAAAGAACCTCTTTATGCCTACGGTTATACCGTTGCGGATAAGGTCAATTCCACCTTGGGGCAACACACCAAACGAAGTGTCGGAATGCCTGCTTCCTGGAGAAGTGATCACCTGAGCTACGGCGAGTCTTACGCGGAGTTTGTTATACCCGCGGGTCTACCGTCTGTAGTCGTGATGAAAATGCTTACCGGCGAGGCGTTTTGTGTGCCGGATCCCCGCGTGTTTGTTCCTGAGGCGGGTAAAGACTATGAGGCATACCTTCAGAGGCAAGGCGGGCAATGCGGTGGGGTAATTCGGCTGCTCTCCGACGTAGGGTGTAAAGGGGACGGATTTATTTAAACAATTTAAAACTCCAGACGAGTTGATTAAATAAATCCGTCCCCTTTGACCCCTGCTCTTCTGCTAAGAGTTACCGCTGAGGGAGGGGCAGCAATGCCAAATCGTCTAACAGTCCTAGTTAAAGATGGGAGAATAGGTAATGGACAATGAAGAAGCGCTTAAAGTCATTGACAGTATGATGTGGGTAAAGAAAGCCTCAATTTTCCTTCTGTTGCTTGATTATGCTCTACGTAACCTTGACTCGGCGAGTGATACGCAAAAAAAATGTCAGGAGGCAGTTGATAAGTGTTGGCGATGGTTGTCTGATCGAGGGCTCAGTGCTGATGAATTAGCATATTATCTAGACTCCGATGATATGCAGAGCGGACCGCTGGCAGAAGGAAATTTTGCATCTGAAAGCGTAGAACAAAATAGTTTAATTTTAATATTGTTGGTGATCGGTTTTTTTGCCAATAAGGCCTATAAGATTGTAGGGCTACAAGAGCAAATGTCTGAGCCGGTATGTGAGGCGGACGAGAGCTCTGCTGTATATATTGTTGATTATATTGAACGGATAGGCTTGTCTGATAAGTTGAGTGTTTATCTATCTGCACACGTTTTGGAAAATAGGGGGCAATCCACGTTTTAATGCTGGCAGAGTTGCTCTTTAACGTAAAGGGGAAGGATTTATTTAGGACGTAAAAGTGACGGATTTGTTTAAATATTAGATTTAAAAACTCCAGCTAGGTCGATTAAATAAATCCGTCCCCTTTGCCCACTGAGAGCTTGGATCCTCGCACAGTTAGCTACGTTGAGAGCAAGCTTGGTGTGAAAATAGGTGAATTAACAAGTTTTTGCAGGAATTCTGCTGGTGCATGTGCAGAGGTATCAGCAGTAGATAAGCTTGTCAGGTCAGGAGGGAATCCAGAAAATATCAAATTCACACAGGCTTTACGTCCTAAAACCATCAGGGATGAAGGTGGATACACCCCTAAAGCAGTTATAGAAACATTCCCGAATTGTAAGGTGACTTGGCCGGGGAATAAATGATGGTTATTGATGAACAATGGGTTCCAGGATTTGGAGAAATTGTTACTTGGTTTGCGATGGACAAAGCCGGTGCTATTGCCGTCATGGTGAATAACTGTTTTGGATCGTTACCAAAGGTTTTGTTGGAAGTTACAGCTGTGGAGCAGAAGCTTGATAGCTTAAGTGAGTACTTGTGGGAAGAGTCTGGTGATTACGAAGAATATCCGAAAGCTAAAAACGGTAAAACAATTCTTGATTTATACTCTGCCTGTGCATATCGTCACCTAGACTCTAGGGCTGAAGTGGAACGATGGATAGCGGATCGATCTTCACTCCAAGCCAGGCTGACAGAATATAACCTTCCAGCAATTAAAGGTGTCTATATATACCATGCTATAGAAGGTAGTGTGTCTGGGGAGGACTTCCCTTCCGGTTATGATGGAGAGTCTAAAATGGGGGACTATTTTCGCTACTTAATCCCTAGCGTTAAGGCTGGTATAGAAGATATTCCTTTTGAGCTTAGGGGGATAGTTGTTGTTTCTGATAGTCTGGAATTTCCAGATGTGAGTTTTTGGTCTGGAAGTTCTATTGATGAGCATTTCTCTCGTATGTATTGACGTAAAAGGGGCAGATTTATTTAAATATTAAATTTAAAAAACTCCAGATGGGTCGATTAAATAAATCCGTCCCCTTTGACCCCAATCCAATAACTTCCCAGTTATTGACTTCCAGCTCGACACTAATGTGGTGAGTTTGAAAACGATTGATACCCGAGGTAAAGGGTGGTCTTATGACATGAGAACCCATATGGACACCTTGCAAAGTTCAAAAATTACCGTGGATGGCGTACCGGCAACGAAAATTTTGGACATCCGAGTTCAACCGGGCGGAATGGCTGACGCGAGCAAGCTTATAGAGTATGGAAAGCAACGTAATATTACTGTGATTATTAAAGAGTTCGGTGGCTAATCATATGGCTGAAATTGAAATTGTCTTTAGCGAGAGGCTACATGATGGCGCTTCAGTTGTATGGGGGCGGCTAATACAACAGCTCAAAAACTTTAATGAGGATACCGTCATTGATGGCTTTACCGGCAAGAAAATAGGGTTGGCGGACGTTTCGAATTACTTGAAGAAAAACAAGTGTCAGAGTTTTTTTATTGAGCTGGCAAACGGTTCTGTCGAGTTTTCGTATGTGGCAGATAAAGCGTTTTATCGGCTTGATATGAAACACCTGGCGAATTCGATTGAAGTTGCACAGACCTTGATTGAAGCTTTAATCGATGAGCCCGGCTTTGTTCAGGCTCGAATTTACGACGCCGAGTATGATCGATGGCAAAATGCCGAGAGTCTTACGCTCTTTGAAGTTGAGCGCGTCGAACACGCTCATCTGCCCAAGAAAAGTAATGGGCTGCCTTTTCCGCTGACCCAAGAGGTCGTAGATATATCAAAAAATCCTGGGCGTTGGGTTTTAAGAAACGGCTACATTGAGGCGGTTGGCGCTTTCATGTGGGTAAGCAAATCCTTGCTTCAGTTAGTGGGTGTCGACGAAAAGAAGTTAATGGATATCGACTGCTTTGCAGTAGAAGATTTGGGCGGCGTTTTGAAGATTGCTGCCTATAACCAGTGCTTCACTGCAGCCGTAGGGGCTCAGGCAGAGAGGCAGGACTTGCTGAGAGAAGTTTTGTTTAACGCGTGAATTAGAGCGAGAATCGGGCGCGGGAAATAGGGTTCAGGCCACGGTTTTCTAATTAAAGTATTAATAGTGGTCTGACCCCCTATTTCTCGGTCGATGATATAACAGCGTAAAGGGGGCGGATTTATTTAAATATTAAAAATTTCTTATGAGTTAATTAAATAAATCCGTCCCCTTTAACCAAGTCAATAGAGCCATTGAATATGGTCAGAGCAAAGGCATTACGGTAAAAATTACCAAGGTGAATTAAGATGAACGATGTCGTGAAAACAGCCTGGGCGGATGCAGGAGTCAATAAGGAATTCATTTACGTTAAAACTTAATCTGGCTATCGGAGTAGTCGAGCTGATCCACAGGGTGTCGAGCATCACGCCAGCCCTGAAATCAGTGATCAAGAGTTAGGTGTTGTGGTATTGGATGCGTTGGCCCATAGCCGATTTGTGCTTCCCGAGCCGCGTAAGGATGTTTGGATTCACCCCGAAGCTACGTTTGATATGGATTTATACGACTACGACTTGACCAGTCAACGATATGATCAATGGGTTGGCAGTACTTGGGAGCGCTATAGCTACAAGAGTAAGCGTGCATTATTTAAAGATATGAAAAAATGCAGTATCGAAAGTAAGGGGGACCAGATAACTATTCGTCCTAGCCATCACGAAAAGCTAGAAGCCTGGAGTGGTAAGGGACTAAGTGAGAGTGACTATGTCATTATCCCCGGCGGTAGTAGTCCTTCCGATGTAGGTGCGGCCTTACGCTTGGCTTTTAGTCGGTGCACCTAATACGTAAAGGGGACGGATTTATTTAAATATTAAATTTAAAAAACTCCAGATGGATCGATTAAATAAATCCGTCCCTTTGACCCCGTCCCCTTTGACCCGTTTACTCAGGATGGATCGGTATTGAGTCTGCGACTGATGACATGCAGCAAATCACACCCATCGCGCAGCGGAATAGCCAGCAATTGGGCGAAGTCTTGAAGCACCACAGCATCGCTGCTGAGCTGTTCGCGAAAGGCCAGGTTTTCCAGCAGTTGGGTGACGGCGCGAATCCGGTACACGGCGGCGTCGTGGAGGACGTCGAGGGGGGCATGGGTGTCGATAAGCAGGGCGGGGACGGTGCAGTCGTGGCCCGTGAGGGGCATGTATCGATTCATTGTCAGTACTCTGTTGGTGGATTAAGCCACCACTCATTCGTCGCCAAACGAATGGGTGGCAGCTGTACGCAGGTTGGCGAACCGGCAACAGAGTAAACCGGCAGACCCGAAGGTCTCCCACGCACAGCCGCCATATCATGCACAGCTTTGCGGGTGCAAAAACACCTGCATAGAAGCGGGGTGCTTTTGCGCTCTGTTGTCAGGTCGCCAAACCTGAATCGCCATGTGGGCGACGGCCCGGACTATAAGCCCGCACCCAAACCCACGCAAGGCAGCAAAGTACTGGCCCAATCACAAGGCCTCATGTCTTCACCCCCATTGCCGACACACTGGCGTTGATTAAACGCATCCACCCACCACCAACATTAAAGGACTGATGTGAAAAACCTTCTCCTGATTCTCCTCTCCACCCTCATCCTCGGTGGCTGCGTCAGCCAGCCCCTCACGCCCGAGCATCGCGCACAGGTCAAGACGGTCAAAGTGCTGCCCGTAAAGTGGGAAAAGAACATGGTCTACATGGGCCGTGAACAAGCCTGGGGTGCGGCCCTGGGCGCCGGGCTTGGTGCGGGCGTCGGCATGGCCAGCGGCGCGTCCAAGCTGGGCACGGCGGCCTTGAGCGGCGCGGGGTTTGCCGCCGGCATGAAGGCAGGGCAACTGGCCGAGATGTCGACGCCTGCGGCGATTCTCACGGTGATGGACGCCGAAAATATCGACTTGGGTGTGTTGCTCAAGCAGGCCTTCATTGATGCCTTGGGTAAGACCTCATCGCTCAAAGTGGTGGGTGACGACGAGCCGGCCGATGCGCAGATTCAACTGACGGTAGGCGAGTGGGGCTTTCGCCTGACCCAGGGTTTCAGCAGCGTGGTCTACCCGACGCTAACCGTGGTGGCGCGCATGGACCGTGGCGACGAGATGCTCTGGCGCACGGTGGAGTCGATCACGCCGTTCAATGGCCAGAATGTCTACGGCTACACGCCGCTCACTTATCGCACTGATCCTGAGGCGTTGCGCCGCGCGTTGACGGGTATCACGCAGATCTCCGGGAGTTATCTGGTGAAGGAGCTCAAGTAGACCAGCGAGAGGTCTCCGCGTGGCTTGCGGTGGCTGATCCTGACGCGAGCAGTTTGATAGAACTCGCCGAGCACCTTGAACATTTTGTATATCCCAGTGTCTTTACCCCGCCCACCCGCAACCGGTCGGGCTGCATGGACTGCAGCGTTTTCAAATGACATTAAGGATTAATGTGAACCTCACCCCCCAAGCCTCTTTTCTGTCACCGCCCGCTGTGGTGCACAGGCGCGCGCCTGCGTTTCAGGAAGGCCCCCTGGGGGAGTGCATTCGGATCAATTGATCCCTCGCTTAGCACACCTACTGCCGCCGGGCCTATTGGCGGCTTTTAATGTAGTTCATGGAGTTTGAAATGAAGCGTAAGCAGTTCCAGAAAAGCCTGTTGGCACTCATGGTCGGCGCAATCAGTACGCAAGCGCTGGCGGTGGAATTCGACCTGGGGCAGGGCAAGAACATTTGGGTCGGCGAGACCTTTAATGAGTCATTGATTATCAACGGGACGTTCTCCGAAGTAGTGGTGCCGACCACCACCAACCCTGCCGGACTGGGTGTGGCCAACACCACTATCCAGGGTTCGTTGATCAACCGTGCCGACATCACTCTGGATTCCCAGGGCGCCGCCATCCGTGCGATTGCCCTGGACCCGCTGTTCTGGTCGGGCCCGCAGAACCTGAGCCCGGGAACTGTCACCGGGGACGTGGTCCAGGCGGGCAACATTCTTATGAAAAATGGGGGTTACGAGGGGCTTGAGATCGGCGCGACGACCATCGGTGGAAGTGTCATCAACTCCGGCACCATCCGTTCCACGCTGCCCCTGACGCCGCCGGCTTCACCTTCCTACGTGGATGGCGGCGAAGGCATTTACCTGCATGGCACCACCATCGCCGGCGACGTCTCGAACACCGGTGTGATCGACATGAACGGTGATTACGCCATCGGCCTGATCCTCGACCGCCAGAACAATCTGGGGACCACCGTCGGCGGCAAAATCCTCAACGCCGGCACGCTCAAGGCGACGGGCGAGGGCGCCTGGGGCATCGAGGTGGAAACCGACACCAACCCTCTGCGCATCGAAAACAGCGGCCTGCTTTCTGCCAACGGCAATGACGCCAAGACGGTGATGTTTCTAAACGGTAAGGTCGACTACATCCTCAACACCGGCACCGTCGAGGCCACGGGCACCAACGCCAATGCCTTCGAGTTTGCCGGGGCAACCTTTGCCCAGAACAGCGCGACCGGCGCGCGCGGCATCGTTAACCGCGGCACGATCAGCGCCGATGGTACAGCCATTCATGTAGATGCCGCGGACCAGACCTCGGCGTTCGAGATCAACCAGCAAGCCGGCGAAATCCGCAGTAACGCCGGCATCGCCATCGACGCCGCCAACCTTGCCACGCTGAATTGGACCGGCGGCAAAATCACCGGCGACCTGCTCAACTTGAGCGCGGTGAATGTCGCAGGCCAGGCCGATTTCACCGGCAGCCGCATCATCGCGCCGGTATCGGTCAACTCGGGCTCGCTGAACCTGTCGGCGCCCGGTACTGCGATCACTGGCAACCTCAACGTTGCTAGCGGCGCAGGTATTGATATGCACCTGGCCGACAGCGTAGTGCCGACCACGCCGTACCTGACTGTCAACGGTGCAGCGAATTTCGCCCAGGCTTCGAAGCTGACCGTGAGCGCCAAGCCGGGCGACTTCGCCAGCACCAACAACGGCACTCAGTACACCCTGTTGCAAGCCACCGGCGTGCAAGACAATGGCCTGTCTGTGGCCAGCTCGTCCTCTCTGCTGAACGTGCTGAGCTACTCGGCCGACGCGCAAACGGTCAAGGCCGTGGTGGCGGTTAAAGACAACCAGCAAGTGCAGCAGGAGCTCGCCGCGGTGGGCGCCGGCGCTGCGTCAGCGACGGCGGTGAACACCTTTAAAAACGACGTACTAAGCGGACTCAATCAGAACGACCCAGTGTTCCAAACCCTGGCTGACGCCGGCACAGCACAGCAGCTTGCTCAGGTCAGCGAACAACTCAAGCCGGACGTCAATCGCGGCGCCCTGGACGTGGCGTTGTCGGGCCAGACCGTGGTCAACGGCGCGATCTTCAACCGCCTCACCGACCAGCGCGAAAGCCATCAAACCGGCGGCGTGTGGGTGCAGGGCCTGAGCAGCAACATGGACCAGGACGGGCGCGGCGGCAACAACGGCTACTCGGCCAACAGCAGCGGCATGGCCGTGGGTGTGGACGGGCGCTTGAACGACACCACCACGTTGGGCGTGGCTTACAGCTACCTTAACTCCAACATCCATTCCGACCTCGGCAACAAGACCGATGTGGAGGGCCATGCGCTGTCGCTGTACGGCAACTGGTCGCTGCAAAACTGGTTTGTCGACGGCAGCTTCAGCTATGGCCATAACGACAACGACAGCAAACGCCATATCGCCGGCACCACAGCCAAGGGCAGTTACGACAGCAATGTGCTGTCTGCCAGTGTGATCGGCGGCTACAGCTTCAAGCCGTCGCAGGCCGTGGTGATCGAGCCGCGTGTGGCAGCGCGTTACGCCAACGTGCGCATGGACGGTTTCGACGAGAAGGGCTCCTCGGCCGCGCTGAGCACCCAGTCGCAACGCTATGAAGTGGGCGAGCTGGGCGCTGGTGTGCGCTTGGCGGGCAACTTGCCCATGGGTGCCGGTAGCTTGCAGCCGGAAGCAACCTTGATGGCGTATCACGACCTGATGGGTGATCGCGTCGCACAAACCTCCAGCTATGTGCTCGGCGGTTCTGCGTTCACCGTCACCGGCGCTTCGGTGGCGCGTGACAGCTATGAAGCCAGTGTCGGCGTGAACTACCAGGTGTCGGACTTTACCGTGGGTGCCAGCTACACCCGCCAGGCCCGCAGTGGTTTTGATGCCGATGGGGTCATGCTCAAGGCGCGGTACGCGTTTTAAGTATTACGGCCGATAGAAAACGGCGTCGGGCTGCGGTTCTCCCACGTAGCCCGAGCCAGACTTTTAAATGTGCTCAAGGAAGTAACTCATGAAAAAGACCTCACTCTTAATCCTCGCCCTGGTCTTGGCCGGCTGCCACTCCACTGCCAGGAACTCCTCGCCAAGCCTGCTGACGGACGGCGTCCAGTTGCAGCAGAAAAAGGTCGAGGTGGACGCCGAACACGCCAAGGTCATCATGAAGGCAACCGGTTTTACCTATCCGGTGCAGTTCTCCGTACGCCGTAGTTCCGATGCAGATCAGCGTCCGGAAATCCTCGGGACGGTGGTGGATTCCGGCCGTGGCAAGGTATTCGGCTGGATCGCCAAGATGAACGAAGTGGGCAACAGCGCCGTCGCCAAACGCTTCCCGCAGTTGGAAGTGCAGGCTGACCCGGGGCAGCCCTTTGAAGTGATCGGCGAGTCACGGGTCTACAACGCCAACTATGTCGGCCTCGTCAAAACCTATGTGTATGAGTGCGGCCCCATGAGTTCGACCTTCAAGCCTGAGAAGCAAAAGGTTTACCTGGTGGAATTCGTGATTATCGGGAAGGGCTGTGAGCAGCATGTGTATGACGTAACTGCGCCTAACGAGCGTGTCCCGGTGGCGACTGTGGCAGCGACGGGAAATATTCCGTCGCTCTAAGTTGCTTTAACCCGAATCGCCAGCCCCTTGCGTCTGACCTTGTGAACGGATCATTCATTCACGAGGTTCAGCCCATGTCCCGTCCTCTTCTGCTGTTGCGCCCTGCCGCCCAAGGCTTCACCGTGACCCTGCTGGTGGCGCTTGCCGGGTGTGGGCTTTCTTCATCCCGTGACGTGGCCAAGCCCGCTGAGTCGGCGCCTGTCGTGGAGGTGCAAAGTGAGCCCGCCAGCGTCCAGGGGGCCATGGTCAAGCGGAGGGTTGCGCCTGCACCGATGGCGTCGCGATTGGTCATGAACGACTCGATCGCCATGCAATACCAGACCGAGCCTCGGGAGCAATATCAGAACCTCCCGGACAACCCGATCCGCAGCGTTGCCGAAACACCGGTCTCCACCTTCAGCGTCGATGTCGACACCGGCAGCTATGCCAACGTACGACGTTTCCTTAATCAAGGCAGCCTGCCGCCCGAAGGTGCTGTGCGACTTGAGGAGATGGTCAATTACTTCCCTTATGACTACGCCTTGCCCACCGACGGCTCGCCCTTTGGCGTGACCACTGAAGTGGCACCGTCGCCGTGGAACCCTCACAGCCGGCTGTTGCGCATCGGCATCAAGGCCTCGGACCACGCCGTGGCGGACCTGGCTCCGGCTAACCTGGTGTTCCTGGTGGACGTATCCGGCTCGATGAATCGCCGCGAAGGCCTGCCGCTGGTCAAGAGCACCCTGAAACTGTTGGTGGACCAATTGCGTGACCAGGACCGCGTCTCGCTGGTGGTCTACGCCGGCGAATCGCGGGTGGTGCTCAAGCCCACCTCGGGCCGCGACAAAACCACAATCCGCAATGCCATCGACCAACTCACCGCCGGCGGCTCCACCGCAGGCGCGTCGGGGATCGAAATGGCCTACCAAATGGCCCGCGAAGGGTTTATCGACAAAGGCATCAACCGCATCCTGCTGGCCACCGATGGCGACTTCAACGTGGGCGTCAGTGACTTCGACAGCCTCAAGCAAATGGCCGTCGACCAGCGCAAAAGCGGCGTGTCCCTGACCACCCTCGGCTTCGGTGTGGATAACTACAACGAACACCTGATGGAACAACTGGCCGACGCTGGTGATGGCAACTACGCCTATATCGACAACCTGCGCGAAGCCCGCAAAGTGTTGGTAGATCAGCTCAGCTCGACCCTCGCCGTGGTGGCCCGGGACGTGAAACTGCAAGTGGAATTCAACCCGGCACAGGTCAGTGAATACCGATTGCTCGGCTATGAAAACCGCGCCCTGAAGCGTGAGGATTTCAACAACGACAAGGTCGACGCCGGCGAAATCGGTGCAGGGCATACAGTGACCGCGTTGTATGAGATTGTCCCGAAGGGTGAACAGGGTTGGCTGGAGCCCCTGCGCTACGCATCGGCGGCCAAGGCTGACGGTAAAACTGATGAGTTGGCGATGTTGCGGGTACGCTACAAACCAGCGGAAGGCGGCAACAGCCGACTGATCGAACACCCGATCAGCAACCAGCACAGTGGCAAAACCAGCGACGACCTGCGTTTCTCTGCTGCCGTGGCCGCCTTCGCCCAGCAACTCAAGGGTGATGGCCGCTACACTGGCAGCATGAGTTTCAAGGACACGGCCGCATTGGCCCGCTCCGCTCGGGGCGACGACCCTTTTGGTTTGCGCGGCGAATTTGTGCAACTGGTCGAATTGGCCCAGAGCCTTCAGGCCCCGGCCAGACACTGATCCACCTCAAAGGAGTGCGCCACCTGATGGATTCACCCAGCGACGAAGCCCTGCTGTCCCGCTACCGCAGCGGCGACGGTGCAGCGTTCGAGGCCCTGTATGCGCGGCATCGACAGGGCCTGTACCGTTTTCTCGTGTCCTTGAGCAACAAGGCCGAACTGGCCGAGGAAGTGTTCCAGGACACCTGGCTCAGCCTGATCCGCAGCACCAGCGAGCCACAGGGGCGGGCGAGTTTTCGCACCTGGCTGTTCCAGATTGCCCGCAACCGCCTGATCGACCACTGGCGCAAGCACGGCATCCACAACCCGCTGCACGACAGCTACGATGAGCAGCTTCACGGCCAGCCCGACGACAGCGCCGGGCCTGAGCAACTGCTGAGCCTGAGCCGCGACCAGGCGCGCCTGGACAGCGCGTTGCAAGACTTGCCCGAAGATCAGCGCGAAGTGTTCCTGCTGCGCCTGCATGGCGAGCTGGAAGTGCCACAAATCGCCGCGCTCACCGGCGCCCCACTGGAAACGGTAAAAAGCCGCTTGCGTTACGCCCAGCAGAAACTGCGCCGACTGCTGGCCGAGGAGGTACCCGCATGACTGACTCCCGACATACCCAGGACTCGAACGACGAGCTGCTGATCGAGCATTTCCGTCAACACACCAGCGGCGAGCCGCCGGCTTCCCTGGACGCCTTCATCCTGGCCACCGCCCACCGCGAAGCGCCCGTGCGGCAACCCAGCCTGTGGCAGCGCTGGTTGCAGGCCTGCCAACGACCGCGCTGGCAGATGGCATTTGCCACCGTCGCGGGTGTGGCCCTGATGATTGGTTTGGTCACGCGCTCGCCGGTGCCGCAGCCGGAGTTATCCACAGGGACTTACGCGGCCGCCCCGCAAGACCTGGCCCGTCCGGCCCCGGCAGCCGCGCCGATGGCTCGATTCTCCGTGGCTCCGCAGGCTGACAGTGCGCCGCAGGTGCAGGCAGAAGTCGCGGGCTCGCTGGCGGATGAGCCGGTGGCGAAGATGAGCAAGCGCTCGGCTGTTGTACTGCCGCCGCTGGAGCAAGGGCTGCAGGAAATCCTGCGGTTGCGGCAGGCGGGAGAGACGAAGGCGGCGGATGAGAAGCTGCTGGAGTTGCACAAGCGCTTTCCCAAGGAAGACTTGCCGGCGCGGTTGGAGGCGTTGCAGAAAACCTGAATCGACGCCCACAAAAAAGCCCCAGGTCTTTCGACCTGGGGCTTTTTCATCTGTATCTGGTGCACCCGGCGGGATTCGAACCCACGACCCCTGCCTTCGGAGTCCTAAAAGTCGACCTTTAGAATCAATACGTTAGCGCGGATTAGCTGGGAAATCAAAGGGTTGTGGTAGCTTAGAGTAGCGGTCTATCGCCTGGATTAGCGGACAGAGTGTGGCAAATTCGTGGCAGATGCATCTTCTAGTGGGCACAGCTAGTCAGGGCTCCTCCTTTATCTAAGCGCGGAGACATGGTCCCAGTATCGACTCCATGCTATGAAATATGGGCATGGACTGACATGATTTAGCTGGGCGCCGTGTTTACAAAACCCTTAAAATAGCTTAGGGAAGGGTGTTTTTGCTGAAAATCTTACAGACAACAAGCTGACGACCCTGCCAGGCTGATTGTTCAGATTTGCCGACGCCGTAAACTGGGCCGTCAGGAGGGGAAATGGTTAAATTTCGCCAGCTTTTAGCATCAAGGAAATCTCCTTCCGTTCAAAAAAACACCCAAAAAATAGCAACCACAGTGCGCTGGGCACTTTTGACGATTCACACTGCTCCGATAGAAAGTCGGCCTAAACCTGGAATTGATAAGTAATGGTCAGTAACAAAGCTACCTCTGACATAGTCGGCAAGCTCTGGAGCCTCTGTAATATCCTTAAGGATGACGGTGTAACATTCCATCAGTACGTCATTGAGCTGACCTACCTGCTTTTCCTAAAAATGGCCAATGAAACTGGTTCAGATACGCATATACCGCAAGGTAGTCGATGGAAGGATTTGGTCGCAAAAGCTGCTCCGGTTCGCTTAACTCATTACAAGCTGCTACTCGTAACTGTAGCGAATAGTGGGTCTAAACAAGTTAAAGAGATTTTTGCAAATGCCAGCACCTTCATAAAAAAGCCTGCCACTCTATCCTCGCTCGTAACTGAGATCGATAAGCTCGATTGGTACAGTGTTCATCGTGAAGATTTAGGTGATCTATATGAGGGGCTCTTAGAGAAAAATGCAAATGAAAAAAAATCCGGTGCAGGTCAGTATTTTACCCCGCGAGTACTGATTGACAGTATGGTCGCTGTTATGAAACCTAGCTTAGCTGACGTGATACAAGATCCCGCTGCTGGAACAGGAGGTTTTTTAATAGCGGCCAATCACTATTTACGAAAAAACACAGATTTTGAAGCGTTGACAGAGCGCCAGCAACAAAAATATCGTAAATCCACATTTACCGGAATGGAGCATGTTCAGGATACTCATCGTTTAGCCCTAATGAACTTGATGCTCCACGATATAGATGGCGGTATCCGCTACGGTGATACTCTGAGTCCAGAGGGCCAAGAGTTACCTCAGGCATCTTTAATTTTGACTAACCCACCTTTTGGGGCAAAAAAAGGTGGTGGGCTTCCGAGTCGTACGGATTTGCCTTTTCCGACGAGCAACAAGCAACTGGCATTTCTTCAACTTATTTACAACGGTTTGAAGCGTGGTGGGCGCGCCGCAGTTATTCTGCCAGATAATGTTCTTTTCGAAAGCAATTTGGGTTTGGATATTCGCCGTGACTTGATGGAAAAATGCAATCTTCATACTATACTTAGATTGCCAACAGGGATTTTTTATGCTCAAGGAGTAAAAACCAATGTTTTGTTTTTCACTCGCGGCAAGCGTGATAGCAATAATACAAAATCGGTTTGGGTTTATGACTTGCGCACCAATATGCCGCAGTTTGGCAAGCGAAAGCAATTGATGAAGAAACACTTTGAAGAATTTGAAATCGCTTTTGGAGATGACCCTACCGGGGAAGCGATTTCTGCGCGTCAAGATCAGGGTGATCAAGGTCGCTTCAGGTGTTTTACGCGCGAGCAGATCGCTCAGCGTGGTGATAGCTTAGATTTTTCCTGGCTTAAAGATGACCTTTCGATTAATTCAGAAGATCTATCCGAGCCAGCGGTACTCGCGCAGCAAGCAGTTAATGAGCTTGAAGCTGCATTAGTAGAGTTGAAAAATATTCTTGACGAATTGAACCTAGAGATTGAGTCATGAGTGCTCTTCCCAAAAGTTGGGCTGAGTGCCTGATAGGTGATATTGCGAAGGTTGCTGCGGGCGGTACGCCTCCATCTAAAGATAGCTCAAATTTTTGCTCTGGCGACGATGGAATACCTTGGGTTACTCCGGCTGACCTGAGTGGATATCGAGCTGTCTATATATCAAGGGGGGAGCGAAATCTTACTGATAAAGGGTTTAATGAGTGTTCTGCGATAAAAATTCCTGCAGGATCTGTCCTTTTTTCAAGCAGGGCGCCTATTGGATATGTAGCTATTGCTTCAAATGAAGTAACGACAAGTCAAGGTTTCAAAAGCTTTATAGTTCCAGATGGAATTGATAAGCACTACCTATATTACTATTTAAAATATATTAAACCTGTTGCGGAAAATCTTGCTACAGGAACTACCTTCAAAGAGCTCTCGGGCTCTGCAGCCATGAAGCTGCCCTTCGTAGTAGCGCCCAGTCGAGAGCAGGAAAGAATTGCCAAAAAGCTAGATAAGCTATTTGAGCGTATAGAGAAGTGTAGGGAAAAACTGGATCGTGTTCCTGCAATCTTAAAAAAACTTAGAGAGGCTATAGTTTCTGAGGCGGTTTCTGGTAGCCAGAAAGATACACTGCAACAGAATTCTATTATCTTAGATGATGAAGAGCGAACGTCTTTCTCTCTGAGCGAGCTTTGTGTTCTAGATCGACCTATAACATATGGTGTGATAAAACTTGGAGCTGAGGTTTCAGGAGGTATTCCGTGCCTCCGAACTAGTAATGTGCGTTGGCTTCGCATTGATCTAAAGGGAATTAAAAAAATCGCTCCTGCTGTATCTGCTGATTACTCTCGAACAATACTTCAGGGCGGAGAAGTTCTGGTTAATGTGCGAGGAACTCTAGGCGGGGTTTCAGTAGCGACAGAGGCAATGAAAGGATGGAACGTTTCTCGGGAAGTTGCAGTCGTTCCGGTGGATAGCGCTAAAGTTTATCCGGAATTTTTAGCGCTTTATATTGGATCAAAAGAAAGTCAGAGCTGGTTAGGTGGAGTAGAGAGGGGGGTAGCATATACAGGTATAAATCTTGAGGATTTACGGAATTTGCCTATAAAACTACCTTCTCTGACGGCTCAAAAAGATGCAGTCCGCCGAGTTGAAGTATTATTCTCGGCAGCGGAGCGTCTTGAGTCTCAGTATGCTATTGCAACTAGCCGTGTTGATGCACTCATACCCGCTCTGTTAAGCGCGGCGTTCGAAGGGCGACTGCTGGAGCAAGACCCCACTGACGAGCCTGCGAAAGAGCTAATAGAGCGTTTGACTCTTCAACTGAAAGAACAGAAAGGTTCCGAGTTTAAAAGTGGTCCTAGAATAAAAACGGTTTCATCGAGGAAAAGGAAATTGGATAAAAAACTAGTAAAAGATGCGATTGGTAGCTTTCCAGAAAATACTTTTTCTTTCGATGATCTCCGTGAGTTGACGTTAGGTAACTATGAGGAGTTGAAGGATATAGTTTTCGCCTTGCTTAAAGAGGAACCATTTTTTCTTAAACAAAAATTTGATGAGAAAAGTCAATCAATGTGTTTGGTGAGGGCGTCCGCGTGAAGCTCTTACGTGTGCATATTATCGCAGCCACGACTTGTGGAGGGTTATTAGATGGGTTTGATATATCGCTAAGAGACGCCTCTACCGAGCTTGAAATTTTTGATCCTATGTGTCTGATTGGGCCGAACGGTGCTGGGAAATCTCAGTTTCTTCAAGTGATCGCTGAAATGTTTCAGTCGATTTTTCACGCCGTGATACCGACTGAAGAGCGCTTAGAGGGTAATAAAGATCTACAGTTTGAGTTGGAGTATTTGATTCGCCCCGAAGGTACTAAAACAGTAGCTCATGTGCGCGTGACTAGATTGGCCGAAGGAAGGCGAAAGCCTAATTTGGTTATTCAGAAGTTGGTTGATGATCTTTGGGTCGATCAACCACTGAAAGAAGAATCTACACTTTTGCTGCTTCCTAAAAAGCTTGTGGGTTATACTTCGGGAGATAATGAAACTATGAGTCTTCCTTTCTTTCTTAGTCGGAGTGGGTATGCCGATGAAGTTGGAAAAAATGCTCTTTCTGATGATAAATCGGCAAAAGAAATTCCTGATACTCGCCTAATGCTAATTGATTACGGGACCCATTTAGAGGTGCTTGTTGCAAATCTTTTACTGGGCGAAAGTGAACATCGCACCGCGTTGCTTCAAGATGCAAGATTGGATGAGATAAACTCTTTTCGATGTGTAATACAACTCGCACATAGAGCTGTTCCAAAAATCTCTTCTAAGAAAAAATTTGGGGTGACACGTAAAGGCGTTCAGTTGACTCAAGAGCTAGAGGCTTATTTGGATCAATTGAAGCGGTGCGCTACCTCTTATAATGTTGATAGCAAAACCGAAACTTATACTTTTGATTTTTTGGTTGATGAGCAAACCAAAGCAGCATTTGGCTTTTTTTGGAAGAGCTCTCTTGATCTATACTCATCTTTCCATAAGCTTGCAATGTTAAATGATTTAGCAATTCCGAAAATAACCCGGGATCGCTTTCGTAAGGACACGAAAGCGCGCCGTTTCGCATCTCGCTTGCCAGAGCCTCAAGATGAACAGAAGGTTTTCAGATTCGAACAAGTAAATTTTATTTCTAAAGGTGGTAAAAGTATTGTTGATTATGTGTCTCTCTCGGACGGGGAGCACCAGTTAGCTCAGTTGTTAGGTACATTTTGTATGACGTCTTTCTCCAATGTGCTTTTTCTTCTCGATGAGCCAGAGTCCCACTTTAATCCCCAATGGCGCGTAAAGTTTATTTCTAGATTAAGGGACTTACCTACTTCGAATGGTCGCCGTCATGAGGTTTCCGCTGCGTCGATGCAGGATTGTCTACTCACAACACACGCACCTTTTGTTCCTTCTGATATGGCGCGAGAGAAAGTTGTTATATTTGGGAAAAATGTAGAGTCCGGGGATATCGAGTATAGGCATCCTAACGTCGAAACATACGGTGCGACATTTGATGCGATACTCGCTGAATGTTTTAATATTCGCCCGCCAATGTCCGAGGTCCCCCGCCAAGATATTAAAGAGTTAATGCAAAGCAATAATGTAAAAGAAATTGAAGAGGGGATGTCCCGATTAGGGCACTCGGTCCAAAAGGTTTTGCTGGCAGATCGGCTTCGAAGATTAGAAAAAAAAGGAGAAGTCTGACGTGCTATTTGGTTATCCTATTGCAGCTACGTCGGAAAATTGGCTTCATGACGCTTTGGTTCATATGATTGCTACTACGCATAAGAACCTAGATGAGGGGCTGCAACCTTTGCCCTGGCTGGAAATAATCCCTGTTCAGCATCTTGAAAAACTTAGACGTCGCAGAAAACTATCCGCACTTTTGGATGAGTATAGGACACATGCTTCGAGGTTAAGTGTTAATGAACGGTCTGTAATTTTTAGTACTCTGCAGGAGCAAAATAATTTTGTCGAACTGTTAGCTGGGCGGGCAGAGTGTCAGGAGAATAAAGACCTTCCTGAAATAATTCGACAGCCGATAAGAGATCTATTTGGGCAAGCCTTTATACTGCTAACAGATTTAGGTATCCGTGATAGACAGTATAAAATAATACATTCCGCGCTGAAAGTGAAAATATGCCCATTCTGTGGATGCGAGTTCTTTGATGCTCCTGGTGCAGGACGGGAAGATCTGGATCATTATTTGGCTGAGAGTAGATACCCATTCGCAGCGGTAAACCTTAAAAATCTTGTTCCTATGGGAGGGAAGTGCAATTCTAGATATAAACTTGCACAGAATATTCTTTATACAGCAAACAATGGAGGAAGAAGGGCTGCTTTTTTTCCCTACCAGTCTCCTGGACTTGAAGTTTCACTCGATACTACAAATCCAAACTCTAATGACGAAAATCAACTATTTTCCGATTGGGCAATTACTTTTGCGCAACCTTGTGAGGAAGTCGAAACGTGGGACACCGTGTTTTCGATTAGGGAGCGGTATCAGCGAGATATCTTAGATGTAGAGTTTTATGATTGGCTGTATGAGTTCTCCTCTTGGGCGAACATGGATATGGCTCCGGTTGATACTAATTATGACTTGTTGCAGTCTATAACCCGTTATGCACAATATTTGAGCGATTGTGGGTTTAGAGATAGAGCGTTCTTAAAAGCCGCAGTATTCAAGTTACTCCATAAATTGTGCAATGATGGAAATGAACGAGTTGTTTTTATTATGCGAGCGCTTGTGACTTCAGCAGCTTAGTTTAGGCGTTGACAAAGTGGTTTGAGAGGAAGCTTAGCGCCGCTGCGAGTAGATCCTAAAAATTGTCAGCGAGGCTTGCACGTAATAATCCCAATATAAATAATCTTCATTTTTTGCCAATTTATTATATAGGCTTAGTTTTGCAGAGCTTTAGTTGTAAATAATTCCGATTAACATTTGGTGCCTACAAGGCGATTAGAGCGCTTTGATGTATATAGTGTGCTCTCACGCTTTAACCAACGCTATGCCAAGCAGCTGAAGAAATTGGTTGTAGGTTTCCAGAGCGCAGGTTTTCAACCGCAGCTTGAAGTATTCGCGAAGATCAACGACGCCTACCTGGGTATCGATGGTTCAGCACGAAGGCTGCTGGCCTATCCAGTCAAAGGCGCAGAACATTATTTTCGGCTCGTTGAAATTAACTCTTGGCGAATCGTGCCGGTAGGGAAGCACAATCATCGGTTGGAGCTGCTGACCAGCAATCTTTATGTTCCTGTATTCAGCCTCGTTCTGAGGCCGACAGAGGTGCTCACTACTGAGGCTCGACTCAGTACGTTGCTTGGTACCTAGGGGCGGCCCAGGGCTACCATTTTTGAGCTTCAGCCCATCCTTCAGTAGGAGCGATCTATGAGCAAACCCGTTAGACGCAGTTCTGTACCGACAGATATCGCCCGACTGGAGCAGGCCAATGCGATGATGCGCTCGGCTAATCTGGCACTTGCCCGTGATGATGTCTCCACCCTTTCTGCTCTCGGATTTTCCCATCAGCACATCGGAGAGCTTAAGCAAAAAGGCGGTTTCCGGTCTTCTTCGATCTCGCAAAACACAAGAATGATTACACGTCTTCGCAAGGTGGGAGACGCCTATGCACAGTGACAGCACGCCGCTATCGATCGCGGCCAACGTGTTGGCGAGCACCACTATTGAATCCATCCGCCGCTCTCCGTCTTATCACGTCCGTGGCTGGCAAATACTTGATCGTTGGGCGTTTAGCTTTCCAGAGCAGCTACGTAGGTTGGAGGCGGAAGGAGAGGTCATCTTGTTGGGAAGATTGTTGGAGCAACAGGAAATCGAGCATCAACTGCTGAGCTCGCCGGCAGGGTTGGAACAGCGCAGTTATGGTCTAGCAGAGCATGAAGTCCTGGCATTACATGAGATAAGGACAAAGCTGTGAATCACCAAGGCGCCGACGGGTGTATCTCAACACCCGATACGCTTAACGGCCTCGATTATCTCAACCAAGACATTTGCGTACTCCTTGGAAAGCGCGCCTTTGCCCTCTGTGAAAAGATGCTTTTGAAGTCCACCTAGGCGCCGCAGCTCATTGATTACGTGGGAGTCAATTTTGCTTCTGGTCTGTCGCTTCAACGCGGCTGCAAGCATGAACTGACCAACGCTCATACCGCTGTCGTGGGCTTTCTCGCGCACCAGTGCGTCTTCTTCCTCGAAACAACGAATTGCCGGTAACCATCCTGTGCGTCGGCGCTGTTCGCTACGGCTCATGATCTTTCCTTTTCCAGGTGTCGGGGTCTCGGGGCTTGCCCTGAGCAGGGAAGGTAGGCAAAGCAGAGGGAGTGCAACGACTGGTGCGCGCCGGTTGTGAGTCGCCAGGGACTGGCGGTATCACAAACCCTACCTTGTCCATGTAGTTCCCTCGCGAAAATAGGTGATATCTGCAAAATCCGGATACGAAGGAGGTACAAGGAGCGTTGACAGTGAGGAGGACAACGCGGATACGACAAAAAAGCGTATTTTGGGCGATCGCGTTGATCATAAGTGCATCTGTTTGAGATGAATGCAAGACGATGAGTGGACGGTGACAGCGACGAAACAGGACAACGCCAACGGGGTGTGACTGGTAGGAATTATCGACGATGCGGATGCAGTCTCGCCTAGCCCAGAGTAATTTTTCTGACCTTTGCCGAGAGATGAAAACGAGATGCTCATAAATAAAAACTCATGATGGAAGAGAATGCATTTTGGGATATTGGTGTTGAATGCAGAGAGACGCTAAAGTCAGTTATCTGATTAAAGAGCTCAGAAGCTGATTGATGCATCGCCCCCTGAGCTTGTGTGTGAGTAGTCATGATCCTTGGAGATTTTTTATGTGCTCTTCTAGTCACTCAAAAAGTAGTTTCGCTGAGATCATGCAACTGAAGCGCTCCAATCGTGAGCAGCTGATCCATTCAATCGAGAACGCAGCTCCTGAAGACCTCGAGGCGTCTGCTCAACGTATCGAGGACGTAATGCGTCGCTCGCAGGATCCCAGCCAGCGTCGACAGCGTATTGCGCCTCCAGCGTTCAGTAATAACGATTGACACCGGCCGTTACCTGTCTGAGCTCCCTGTTGATGTCCAGGCTCCGCATGGTTATCAACAGGGAGCAAGCTCTGCTTTGGAATGCCGTCTAGATTTGGTTGAGATCTCTTCTTGTATGTCTGACAGTATGTCAGTTGAAATCAGTTTTGCGCTGACATGCCGTCACTTGAAATGAGGTCGTGCCTGCCAAACAGTCACGTGACTGACTGGCTTGTGCATAACCCTACTCTTCAGTGCTGTTGCGTTTTTGGATTGAGCTGCGGATCGACAGAAGCGTTTGGTAGATAGCAGGATTGCTATTAGCCAAATTTTCCAAATCGGCCGGGCTGATCTGAAAACCGATGTTGGTTTGGTTTTGAACGATGTGTAGGTGTTCGATGTAAATGTCCTGCCCAACCGTTTGCTTGTGGCGAAGCATGCGTTTCAGCTCTTCCACAGTGCTTTGGATCTGCGCGGGTCGATATTTCCAATGTGCGAGGGCTCGTGGTCGACCTTGGCTGTCTTTGATCGCTATCTTTTCCGTGAGCGAATATTCGTTGTACTTACGGGGACGGGTCTTGCTGATGTAGCCCTCCGCCTCGAGCGTTTTTATCTTGCGCATGACTTGGCGCTCGCTGATGCCTGCTTTCTGCGCGATGGTCTGAATCGAGGGAATCGACAAACCAGTCTTTAGGTTGCAGTGGGACTTAATCACGCAGTAAACCGCAAACGCGTCAGGGCCGAGTTTTGCGAGCTCGTGATCCACCATGGCCTGGAAGATATGAAACCAGTACGTATTGGATTGCAGATGGTCGTCTGGCGTTTGAGGACTTGGATCGCCTGATACTTCCAAGCTGCTCATTTTCGCCCCTCCACTTGGGTCTTTTTGCTAGGGCGCCCGATTTTTCTAATATCAGCGTCAAGAGGGGAGCGTGTGGATGAGGTCAGTTTTCTTTCTGCACCTGTGCGCATCCACTGTCGCAAATCACCCAGCCGCCAACGCAGGCGTGAAAGTCCTGGCACGGGCTCAAGGCCTGGCAACTTGCGCTGACGCACAGTCAGCACGCTGAAGCCTGTTAGCGCCGCGACCTCGGCTACGCCTATTAGCACGTCATCTGAAAGCTTCTGGATTTTTTGAATGGTTTCGTAATCGACGCTCATCGCTGCTGTCGCTCGGTTGCTATGGAGTACGTGCAGCTTTCGTCAATCGAGGACCGATCAACTAGGACACCTTTTTGACAGATGCGGCTGTTAGCCAAAGAATGGGTACATGCAGCCATCATCCTTTGAATCCGATATCAATCCTGAAGAAGTCTTTCAGCTCGTTTTCCGTGAGATTGAAAGTCATCAGGAAACTGGTCGGAAAAACTTTGTTGTCCGTGTTCCGGTGGATCTAGTGGAGTACCTGTTCTCCGCGATATTGCAGAAGTCGGGTATGTCGAAGGTCGCCTTGGAGCGATTGCTTGCGGAGCTCGGCATACACGGTTTCAAGGATGCAGATGGACGGATTCTGCGGCGGTATCTGAGTGGCCAAACGCGCATGGCTTGGGATACCTATCAGCGGCTGTTGTTTTGGGCTTTATCGAGGGCGTGGGTCAGCGATTGGGTTTTTCGCGACTTGCTGTTAAGGACGTATCTGCGGGAGGCGGCTCAGCTCAGTGCGCGCAATATTCTGAACACCCTCAAGCGCCGGGTATCGATCTCGGACTTAACCCGTGAGCAGGTAATCGAGTGTTTCAACGAGGTCTATCTGCTCAAGCAGCGGGAACGCGAGGAGACGGCACGAAACCGTGCTCGAACGAATTCAGAGACCAGAGAGCTGGCTCGCTCCCTGGGGCTTGAAATTATCGACTGGCCATCAAGCTAGCTTCGCCGCGAGTTCTTCTGCGGTGATGTTGTAGTAACGCTTCAACATGTTCACCTCACGATGTCCCGTCATGCTGGCAAGCTCGATTAGGTTTGGCAGCTTGGTCGCAAGGCGACAGGTGGCCTCATGGCGTAGGTCGTGGAAACGCAGGTCGAGCAGAAAATCTTCCTGGGGCGTTACCAGGGCGCGTTCGCAATCTCCTAAGTATTTCGTCCTTGCTCGCTCCAAACCGCGTGTGAAGGCCTTCTTGAGGGCGTCTGCAGTGGTGGGGAACACTCTGCCGCAAAGTGAACGCGGCAAATCCTTTAGCAGCTGAATAGCTCTCGGGGAGAGTGGGACGGTTCTTGGTAGCCCGTTCTTGGTCGCTGGAAGATGTGCGGTTTTACGATCCAAATTCACATGCTTCCAGCGCAACTCGAATAGCTCGCCACGGCGCATGGCTGTCTCAATTGCGAGTTGCACGATCGACCGTATCCAAGGATTGTGCGAAGCATCTGCATAGGTGCCATCTGCACGGCGCTCCCGAAGCTCCAAAGCGCCTAGGATGTACTGCTCCTCAATCGGGTCCAGGCGTCGCGAGCGTTCGTCGTTATAGCTAGGGCGGCTGACCATCCGCACCGGGTTCTCGGCAAGATGGATTCCCCATTCCCCATTCCCCATTCGCGGCGAGCGACCTCAATCACGCATTGAAACAATGCCAGCTCACGCTTGACCGTATTGCCCTTACGGATCTTCAGGCGCTCGTCACGGTAGCGGGCAAAGTCGGAGGAGGTGAGGGTGGCAATGATGCGCGTCGCCAGCGGATGACGCTTTAGCGCTTCCAGACGTTTGATTTCCGAATACGCGCCTTTGTGCTTCGGAGCGATCTCGGAGATGTAGCGATCTATGAGTTGATGAAAGGCGGTGCGTTCAGCCTCGACGCGAGAGACAAAAATGCCTCGGTCGATTTCGCTTTCGATCATGCGCGCCCAGGCTTGGGCATCGGCTTTAGTTTCGAAGGTTTTTCTTTGGGCTGGATAGCCCTTGCGACGGATTTGCGCTTCCCACTGATACTCACCGCGATTCCTGATTGTTGCCATTTCGACCATTCCCGCCACGTTCAAGTGTGGCAAATTTGTGGCAAAAACGACTTTCAGGGCTAGGACAGGTTTCTGTTAGGAGCGCTATCCCCTTGTAATACAAGGGAAAAAAGATGGCGCACCCGGCGGGATTCGAACCCACGACCCCTGCCTTCGGAGGGCAGTACTCTATCCAGCTGAGCTACGGATGCTTGTGCGGGCGACATCATACCCATGTCGACCTTGGGCGTCCATGCCGCTTTTCGCCCGGCCACCGGTAGGAATACGCGCCGCTGACGCCCTGTGCCGGGCATCTCGGCGCAATACGGTGGAACTCGCCCGAAACACGCTGATCAGAAAAATCGAGCAAATGCGCCGTTTTCGTTCTTTTTTTCGAACAGGCTATTGCCCTGCACCCCCATTGATCCTAGGATTCGTTTGAGATTTCAAACGCTCCTGCCTGGGTGCTGAACCGCACATTTGTCCTTTCGTGCGCTATTTACGTGCTTGCGCCCAGTGAATGATTTCCCTGACGGCAGCCCTCAAGGCGCCTTTCAACAACTCTAATTCGCTCCGCGCGTGCGCGGTGCTGTTAAGGAAAGCCGACATGCAGCTCAAAGACACCCAGTTGTTCCGCCAGCAAGCCTTTATTGATGGCGCTTGGGTCGATGCGGACAACGGTCAAACGATCAAGGTCAACAACCCCGCTACCGGCGAAATCCTCGGTACCGTGCCAAAAATGGGCGCCGCCGAAACCCGTCGCGCCATTGAAGCAGCTGACAAGGCCCTGCCGGCCTGGCGTGCACTTACCGCCAAGGACCGCGCCAACAAGCTGCGCCGCTGGTTCGAGCTGATCATCGAGAACCAGGATGACCTGGCTCGCCTGATGACCCTGGAACAAGGCAAGCCGCTGGCCGAAGCCAAGGGCGAAATCGTCTATGCCGCCTCGTTCATCGAGTGGTTCGCCGAAGAAGCTAAGCGCGTCTACGGTGATGTGATTCCCGGCCACCAGCCGGACAAGCGCCTGATCGTGATCAAGCAACCAATCGGCGTTACCGCTGCCATCACGCCGTGGAACTTCCCGGCCGCGATGATCACCCGTAAAGCCGGCCCGGCCCTGGCTGCCGGTTGCACCATGGTGCTCAAGCCTGCGTCGCAAACCCCATTCTCCGCGTTCGCCCTGGCTGAACTGGCCCAGCGTGCCGGGATTCCGAAAGGCGTGTTCAGCGTGGTCTCCGGCAGCGCCGGCGATATCGGCAGCGAGCTGACCAGCAACCCGATCGTGCGTAAGTTGTCCTTCACCGGCTCCACCGAAATCGGTCGCCAGCTGATGGCCGAATGCGCCAAGGACATCAAGAAGGTTTCCCTGGAACTGGGCGGCAACGCGCCGTTCATCGTGTTCGACGACGCAGACCTGGATAAGGCCGTCGAAGGCGCGATCATTTCCAAGTACCGCAACAACGGCCAGACCTGCGTCTGCGCCAACCGCCTGTACATCCAGGATTCGGTGTACGACGCGTTCGCCGAGAAACTGAAAGTGGCAGTGGCCAAGCTGAAGATCGGCAATGGTCTGGAAGAGGGCACCACCACCGGCCCGCTGATCGACGAGAAGGCCGTGGCCAAGGTTCAGGAGCACATCGCTGATGCCCTGAGCAAAGGCGCGACCCTGTTGGCTGGCGGCAAGGTGATGGAAGGCAACTTCTTCGAGCCGACCATCCTGGTCAACGTGCCGAAAGATGCTGCCGTGGCCAAGGAAGAAACCTTCGGCCCACTGGCGCCGCTGTTCCGCTTCAAAGACGAAGCCGAAGTGATCGCGATGTCCAACGACACCGAGTTCGGCCTGGCTTCCTACTTCTATGCCCGCGACCTGGGCCGTGTGTTCCGTGTGGCTGAAGCCCTGGAATACGGCATGGTCGGCGTCAACACCGGGTTGATCTCCAACGAAGTGGCGCCGTTCGGCGGCATCAAGGCTTCGGGCCTGGGCCGTGAAGGCTCCAAGTACGGGATCGAGGACTACCTGGAAATCAAATACCTCTGCCTGGGCATCTAAGCCCGGCAAGGCATTGTTGCAAACGCAAAGGGCACGAGAGCGCTGTCCCTTTGCGTGTTTCACCCGTTATTCGTAGTGGCCGGGAAAGCTGTGGCAGTCGATCATCGCATGCTGCCGTAGTTGCCTCCCCGCCACGTATTCCTTGGACCACGCCACCCGATGAGTGGCGAATGAGGACTTTATGAGCAAGACCAACGCATCCCTGATGAAACGCCGCGAAGCCGCTGTACCACGCGGTGTTGGCCAGATTCACCCGATCTTCGCCGAGTCGGCGAAGAACGCCACCGTGACCGACGTTGAAGGTCGCGAATTCATCGACTTCGCCGGCGGTATCGCCGTGCTGAACACCGGCCACGTGCACCCGAAAATCATCGCCGCCGTGACCGAACAGCTGAACAAGCTGACTCACACCTGCTTCCAGGTACTGGCCTACGAGCCGTACGTTGAGCTGTGCGAAAAAGTTAACGCCAAGGTGCCGGGTGATTTCGCCAAGAAAACCCTGCTGGTCACCACCGGTTCCGAAGCGGTAGAGAACGCTGTGAAGATCGCCCGTGCCGCCACTGGCCGTGCCGGCGTGATCGCGTTCACCGGCGCCTACCACGGTCGCACCATGATGACCCTGGGCCTCACCGGCAAAGTCGTGCCGTACTCGGCCGGCATGGGCCTGATGCCAGGCGGCGTGTTCCGCGCGCTGTTCCCGAACGAGCTGCACGGTGTGAGCGATGACGACTCTATCGCCAGCATCGAACGCATCTTCAAGAACGATGCCGAGCCGCGTGATATCGCTGCCATCATCATCGAGCCGGTGCAGGGCGAAGGCGGTTTCTACGTCGCGCCTAAATCCTTCATGAAGCGCCTGCGCGAACTGTGCGACAAGCACGGCATCCTGCTGATCGCCGACGAAGTGCAAACCGGTGCCGGCCGTACCGGTACTTTCTTCGCCATGGAACAGATGGGCGTTGCCGCCGACCTGACCACCTTCGCCAAATCCATCGCAGGCGGCTTCCCGCTGGCCGGTGTATGCGGCAAGGCTGAATACATGGACGCCATTGCGCCAGGTGGCCTGGGCGGCACTTACGCTGGCAGCCCGATCGCTTGCGCCGCGGCCCTGGCCGTGATGGAAGTGTTCGAAGAAGAGCACCTGCTGGACCGCTGCAAGGCTGTGGGCGAGCGCCTGGTGACCGGTCTGAAAGCTATCCAGGCCAAGTACCCGGTGATCGGTGAAGTGCGTGCCCTGGGCGCGATGATTGCGGTCGAGCTGTTCGAAGATGGCGACAGCCATAAGCCGAACGCCGCTGCTGTCGCTTCCGTGGTGGCCAAGGCGCGTGACAAGGGCTTGATCCTGCTGTCCTGCGGCACCTACGGCAACGTGTTGCGCGTGCTGGTTCCGCTGACTTCGCCGGACGAGCAGTTGGACAAAGGCCTGGCGATCATCGAAGAGTGCTTCTCCGAGCTGTGATCAAAAGTTGACCTGATCGACAAAAAACCCGCTTAGGCGGGTTTTTTTGTGCCCGATGAACGGTATTCAGCCGTTGTTCATTGTACGCAGGCGGCTCCTTTGTCTAAGGTGCTGGTATTGCCGATGGAGCGTGCTGGATGACTGCTGTTGATTTACCGGCTGTACCCCGTGTGTTGATTGCCGAGGCCGACCCTTGGTCCCGAGATCTGCTCAAGCAGGTGTTGCTGAATGTGCGCTGTGACGCACGGCTGGATGTGTGTGCCGATGGCCAGC
The DNA here is from genome assembly GCF_013386245.1 of Pseudomonas sp. 21615526. NCBI lineage: Bacteria > Pseudomonadati > Pseudomonadota > Gammaproteobacteria > Pseudomonadales > Pseudomonadaceae > Pseudomonas > Pseudomonas sp. 21615526. The sequence goes on from NZ_JACAOM010000060.1 coordinate 88,137, forward strand.
GGGCCACCGAGTTGCTGCGTGACAAACCCTATGACCTGATCATTGCCGATTGGGAGCTGCCCGGCGTCGATGGCCTGAGCCTGCTGCGCAGCGTGCGCCTGCAACGGCGTACGCCGCTGTTGCCGTTTATCCTGCTGAGTACCCGCAACGACAGCGCCAGTGTGCGCGAAGCCTTGCCGCTGGCACCGACCGCGTACCTGACCAAACCCCTGAACATGGAAAGCCTGACCCAGCGCCTGCAGGACTTGCTGCTGAACGAAGGTGAGACGGTGTATTGCGAAGTCCCGGCCCTGGCGCCGGGCATGACCTTGCCGGTGTTTCTGGAGCGCTGCCGGGAAGCCTCAGACGGCGCGCCGCTGCGGGTCGACGTGCAGGCTGCGGTGCAACATAGCCTGGAGCCGGAGGGCCTGGACCTCAAGCGCCTGGAAGAGCAGGTGCGCATGGACCCGCAGATTACTGCCGTGTTGATCGCCGCCGCCAACAGCGCCGGCCATCACGGTTCGCCGGTACAGACCCTGGGCATGGCCCTGCACAAGCTGGCGGCGGGGCAGAGCATGAACCTGATCCTGGGGCTCGCCCTCAAGCACAACGTGGTACTGAGCGACCCGAGCCTTGTGGATTACGCCGAGCGTCATTGGCAGCTGTCCCAGCGTACCGCCGACTACGCCCGCAGCCTGGCGCGCATGCTCGACCTGGATCACGAGCGCTGCTACAGCGCCGGGATCCTCCATCGCCTTGGCGACCTGGCCTTGCTGCGGTGCCTGCAAGACTGGCTGCTGGGCGGTGGCGAACTGGATGACGAAGCGATTGGCGAGTCCCTCTACACCTTCGGCGCGGCCTATGGTTCGGCACTGCGCACACGCTGGCGCCTGCCGCTGGAGTTACGCCAGTTGATCGCGGCGATTTATTCGCTGGAGGGCGGGGTGTATTCCCGCGAAGCGCTGGTGATGAACCTGGCGGCGCAGCTGGCGCGGCTGACCGAGCATGAAGGCGTCGAGGCATTGGCGAAAGGCAAGACGGCACGCTTGCTCAAGGTGGGTTTGCCGGAATTGACGCGTATGCGCAAAACCTAGCAGGCGATGCGTGCCAGTGTGGGAGCTGGCTTGCCTGCGATAGCATCATCCCGGTACAACCAACACGCCGAGGTGCCTGCATCGCGGGCAAGCCCGGCTCCCACAGGTCATCGTGTGGCGTCAGCCGGGGAGCACGCGGTTTTTGCCCTGGCGCTTGGCCTCGTACATGGCCGCGTCAGCGCGGGCAAACAGGCTGTCCACATTGGCGTCCTCGGCGGTCAGGCTGGCCAGGCCCTGGCTGACGGTGATCGCGAAGCTCTCACCGTCGTGGCTGAAACTCAGCTGCGCAATCTCGTGCCCCAGGCGTTCGGCCACCTGCATTGCCATCTCCGGGGCACAACCGGGCAGTATGGCGGCGAACTCTTCGCCGCCAATGCGCCCGAACAGGTCGCCACGGCGCAGAACTCCCCGACCGCTCTCGGCGATACGCTGCAACACCTGATCGCCTTCCAGGTGGCCGTAGGTGTCGTTCACCACCTTGAAGTCATCGATGTCCAGCAACAGGAACGCCAGGGGCGTGCCTTGCAGGCAGGCGCGTTCAAACTCGTGGTGGGCGCACTCGAAGAAATGCCGGCGGTTGCTGCTGCGGGTCAGCACATCGGTGGTGGCCAGGCGGTGCAGCTCCAGCTCCAGCTGCTTCTTTTCAGTGATGTCTTCGGCTATGCCTACCACGATCACCGGCTGGCCGGGCTCGGCCTGCTGGTTGATGTAACACTTGTCGCTGAGCCAGCGGATCTGCCCGTCGGCGGTGATGATGCGGTACTCGCGGTCTTCCACGGCGCCGCTGTGCAGCACCTGGGCCAGGCTGTGCTCGGCGTAGTCGAGGTCTTCGGGGTGGATGCTGTTGCGCCATTCCCGATAGTCGGTCAACAACATGCCCGCCGTACGTCCGAAAACCCGCTCGTAGGCCGGGCTGACGTACAGCACGCGGCGAGTGTCCCACTCGATTGCCCAGAGCACGGCATTCACACTGACCAACAGCGAACTCAGCAGTTGCTCGCGTTCACTCAGCCGTTCCACTTCGCCCTGGGCATGCATCAGGGCCAGCAACGTAGCGGCGGCTGCCGGTCGTGGGTGTTCGAGGACGGGGGTGTCGGTGAAGGTCTTTTCGTGGACCATCGGCACAACTCTCTCTGGGCAGGCCGCGGGGTTGGGCAGCGGTCACAACAAGGGCCGCCGGGATGGCGAAGTGTTGATTGAGAGGGGGAATTTGCTGCGAAGTTCCGTTATCAGCGCCGATTAGAGGCGACCAAGAAATGGCGCCAGAAACATGTAGGAGCGAGTTTGTTGGGGGGAGGGGCTTGCTGTGGGGAAGGA
>NZ_JACAOM010000061.1:0-3049 GCF_013386245.1 Pseudomonas sp. 21615526
GAAGAAGCGCATACGGTGGATGCCTTGGCAGTCAGAGGCGATGAAAGACGTGGTAGCCTGCGAAAAGCTTCGGGGAGTCGGCAAACAGACTTTGATCCGGAGATGTCTGAATGGGGGAACCCAGCCATCATAAGATGGTTACCTTACACTGAATACATAGGTGTATGGAGCGAACCAGGGGAACTGAAACATCTAAGTACCCTGAGGAAAAGAAATCAACCGAGATTCCCTTAGTAGTGGCGAGCGAACGGGGACTAGCCCTTAAGTGGCTTTGAGATTAGCGGAACGCTCTGGAAAGTGCGGCCATAGTGGGTGATAGCCCTGTACGCGAAAATCTCTTAGTCATGAAATCGAGTAGGACGGAGCACGAGAAACTTTGTCTGAATATGGGGGGACCATCCTCCAAGGCTAAATACTACTGACTGACCGATAGTGAACTAGTACCGTGAGGGAAAGGCGAAAAGAACCCCGGAGAGGGGAGTGAAATAGATCCTGAAACCGTATGCGTACAAGCAGTGGGAGCAGACTTTGTTCTGTGACTGCGTACCTTTTGTATAATGGGTCAGCGACTTATTTTCAGTGGCGAGCTTAACCGAATAGGGGAGGCGTAGCGAAAGCGAGTCTTAATAGGGCGTCTAGTCGCTGGGAATAGACCCGAAACCGGGCGATCTATCCATGGGCAGGTTGAAGGTTGGGTAACACTAACTGGAGGACCGAACCGACTACCGTTGAAAAGTTAGCGGATGACCTGTGGATCGGAGTGAAAGGCTAATCAAGCTCGGAGATAGCTGGTTCTCCTCGAAAGCTATTTAGGTAGCGCCTCATGTATCACTGTAGGGGGTAGAGCACTGTTTCGGCTAGGGGGTCATCCCGACTTACCAAACCGATGCAAACTCCGAATACCTACAAGTGCCGAGCATGGGAGACACACGGCGGGTGCTAACGTCCGTCGTGAAAAGGGAAACAACCCAGACCGTCAGCTAAGGTCCCAAAGTTATGGTTAAGTGGGAAACGATGTGGGAAGGCTTAGACAGCTAGGAGGTTGGCTTAGAAGCAGCCACCCTTTAAAGAAAGCGTAATAGCTCACTAGTCGAGTCGGCCTGCGCGGAAGATGTAACGGGGCTCAAACCATACACCGAAGCTACGGGTATCACCTTCGGGTGATGCGGTAGAGGAGCGTTCTGTAAGCCTGTGAAGGTGAGTTGAGAAGCTTGCTGGAGGTATCAGAAGTGCGAATGCTGACATGAGTAACGATAATGGGTGTGAAAAACACCCACGCCGAAAGACCAAGGTTTCCTGCGCAACGTTAATCGACGCAGGGTTAGTCGGTCCCTAAGGCGAGGCTGAAAAGCGTAGTCGATGGAAAACAGGTTAATATTCCTGTACTTCTGGTTATTGCGATGGAGGGACGGAGAAGGCTAGGCCAGCTTGGCGTTGGTTGTCCAAGTTTAAGGTGGTAGGCTGGAATCTTAGGTAAATCCGGGATTCTAAGGCCGAGAGCTGATGACGAGTTATCTTTTAGATGACGAAGTGGTTGATGCCATGCTTCCAAGAAAAGCTTCTAAGCTTCAGATAACCAGGAACCGTACCCCAAACCGACACAGGTGGTTGGGTAGAGAATACCAAGGCGCTTGAGAGAACTCGGGTGAAGGAACTAGGCAAAATGGCACCGTAACTTCGGGAGAAGGTGCGCCGGTGAGGGTGAAGGACTTGCTCCGTAAGCTCATGCCGGTCGAAGATACCAGGCCGCTGCGACTGTTTATTAAAAACACAGCACTCTGCAAACACGAAAGTGGACGTATAGGGTGTGACGCCTGCCCGGTGCCGGAAGGTTAATTGATGGGGTTAGCTAACGCGAAGCTCTTGATCGAAGCCCCGGTAAACGGCGGCCGTAACTATAACGGTCCTAAGGTAGCGAAATTCCTTGTCGGGTAAGTTCCGACCTGCACGAATGGCGTAACGATGGCGGCGCTGTCTCCACCCGAGACTCAGTGAAATTGAAATCGCTGTGAAGATGCAGTGTATCCGCGGCTAGACGGAAAGACCCCGTGAACCTTTACTATAGCTTTGCACTGGACTTTGAATTTGCTTGTGTAGGATAGGTGGGAGGCTTTGAAGCGTGGACGCCAGTTCGCGTGGAGCCAACCTTGAAATACCACCCTGGCAACTTTGAGGTTCTAACTCAGGTCCGTTATCCGGATCGAGGACAGTGTATGGTGGGTAGTTTGACTGGGGCGGTCTCCTCCTAAAGAGTAACGGAGGAGTACGAAGGTGCGCTCAGACCGGTCGGAAATCGGTCGTAGAGTATAAAGGCAAAAGCGCGCTTGACTGCGAGACAGACACGTCGAGCAGGTACGAAAGTAGGTCTTAGTGATCCGGTGGTTCTGTATGGAAGGGCCATCGCTCAACGGATAAAAGGTACTCCGGGGATAACAGGCTGATACCGCCCAAGAGTTCATATCGACGGCGGTGTTTGGCACCTCGATGTCGGCTCATCACATCCTGGGGCTGAAGCCGGTCCCAAGGGTATGGCTGTTCGCCATTTAAAGTGGTACGCGAGCTGGGTTTAGAACGTCGTGAGACAGTTCGGTCCCTATCTGCCGTGGACGTTTGAGATTTGAGAGGGGCTGCTCCTAGTACGAGAGGACCGGAGTGGACGAACCTCTGGTGTTCCGGTTGTCACGCCAGTGGCATTGCCGGGTAGCTATGTTCGGAATAGATAACCGCTGAAAGCATCTAAGCGGGAAACTAGCCTCAAGATGAGATCTCACTGGAACCTTGAGTTCCCTGAAGGGCCGTCGAAGACTACGACGTTGATAGGTTGGGTGTGTAAGCGCTGTGAGGCGTTGAGCTAACCAATACTAATTGCCCGTGAGGCTTGACCATATAACACCCAAGCAATTTGCGTCGAAGAGACCAGATTGCGGTGTGTGAAGACGAAACGAACCGAAAGTTCGAGATCTTGCAAAACACCGAAAGCTATCACATACCCAATTTGCTGAAGCGAGGCCAGCTGGCCACGACTCAGTACCCGAATTTCTTGACGACC